>NZ_FRAJ01000009.1 GCF_900142285.1 Caminicella sporogenes DSM 14501
GCGAACTCAAAAATCAGCACGGCTATGATATTGCCATATCGTCGGGCTTATTTGGTATGCGAATACAAGGAGCAATATCAATATTCAATGTGAATATCAAACGAATATTGACATTGTTAAAGAAAAAATATGGAGAAAATACTCCTAGCTTTCAATAAAAAGAGAAAACCACATTCGATTTTTGGGAAAATTATCCTAATTTGAATGTGGTTTTTTAATTGTTAGAACATTGTTTCTGAAAATACGATGGTTTTTCAGTAGGCTCGATTAAATCTGCTGTTTTTTTTATTGCTGAAAAATCAAACATTTTTTAAGACCTATTAGAAATGTCTTAAAACTTTAATGTATATCATTAAATAGATTTGCAAACTCTATATTAAGAAAAAAATTTCTATATTAATTATAAACATGCAAAAAAGGAAGTGTATTGATGGGAAAAATATTCCATAAGATAAAAGAATTAACGACAATATATTTTTTTATGATAATGATTATTGCAATAGTATATGGCTGTACTACTGATATGAAGTATTTAAGAAAAAAGAAACTAAAAAGAGAAATTAAAATATGTAAAATCATAATGTATGGATATTTGATTTTAGGAACATTTTTATTTATTATAACTAAATTTATTTTATAGATGAAAATTGATAATTATATTTTTAGGAGGCTTATTATGGATTTTTATGAAAATCTTTTCGAATTTTCAGAAAATGATAAAGATAAGATAAAGATAGATAAAAATATAGACAAAAATCTTGAAAAGATAAAGGAGATATTTAAATACTGTGATGATGTAATATATAGAGAGTTTAATGTTGGAAAAGAACAGAAATTGAAATTTGCTACTATTTATGTAGAAGGATTGGCAGATAAAAATTTAGTAAATGAATATGTTCTTAAAAATTTAATGGTTTTATCGAGAATGACGAAGCCTGATGCAAATATTATGAGAGAAAAAATATATGAGCTTATAAAAGATGGAGTTTTATCTGTCTCAGATTTGAAAGAAATAGATGACATAAATCTTGTGGTAGACAATATTTTAACTGGAGAAACAGTTCTCATAATTGATAAGTGGGATAAAGCAATAGTTATTGCTTCAAAAGGATGGCCAATGAGAGGAGTGCAGGAACCGGAAACAGAAGTAGTGATAAGAGGGTCTAGAGAAGGATTTATTGAAACTCTTAGAATAAATACTGCATTAGTGAGAAGGAGAATTAGAGACCCTAAATTTAAGATAAAGCAGATGCAGATAGGAAGTATGTCTAAAACTGACGTAGCAGTACTTTTTATAGAAGGATTAGCAAGTAAAGATATTTTAAAGCAGGTAGTAGAGAGACTTAAGAAAATAGATATAGATAGTATTTTAGAAAGTGGATATATAGAACAGCTTATAGAAGACAATTATAGGTCGCCATTTCCTCAAATGCAGTATACGGAAAGACCAGAAAAAGTTGCAGGAGCTTTATATGAAGGAAGAATAGCTATAATAGTTGACAATACTCCATTTGCTCTTATAGTTCCTACTACTTTTAACAGTTTGCTTCAATCCATAGAAGATTATAATGAAAGATTTATTATTGGTAATGCCATACGGATTTTGAGGTACATAGCAGTAACGATGTCTTTAATACTGCCGGGACTTTATATAGCTATGACGTCATTCCATCCGGGAATGCTTCCAACAGTGCTTGCTCTTTATATAGCGGGAAGTAGAGATGGAGTGCCATTTCCTGCATTTATAGAAGCTTTTATTATGGAGATGTCACTTGAGCTTTTAAGAGAAGCAGGAATAAGACTTCCTAGTCCTATAGGAGCTACAATAGGAATTGTAGGGGGTTTAGTTCTTGGACAAGCTGCAGTAGAAGCAGGCATAGTTAGCAGTCTTATGGTTATAGTTGTAGCAATTACTGCTATAGCTGCATATTCGACACCTAATTATAGCTTTGCAATAGGTTTTAGAATACTTAGATTTGCATTTATGGCTGCAGCAGCTTTTTTGGGTTTATATGGACTAATGCTTGCTTTTGTTATAACGCTGACTCATTTATGTAATCTTAAAAGTTTTGGAGTTCCATATCTATCACCTTTTGATATTTATAATATAAACTTTAAAAACTTTAGAGATACTTTTATAAAAGCACCTTTATGTAAAATGAAAAAAACGCCTAATATTATAAATGGAAGAGACAAATATTGATTAATTTAAAAGAAGGTGAAGATAAAATTGGATGGAAACAATGATAAAATAATCAGTAATCAGCTTTTTTCTGTTTTAACTAGTTTGATTATAGGCATAGGAATACTGTCATTGCCTAGAAATCTTGCAGATAAAGCAGGAGCTGACAGTTTAGTTGTGTTAATTATTGGAAGTTTAATTTTTATGTTAATAGCTAACTTAATAGTAACACTTGTACTAAAGTTTCCTCACAGTACAATAATTGAAATAGGAAACTATTTAATGGGAAAATTTGTAGGGAAAATATTAGGAATTGCATATTTTATATATATTTTTATGCTTGCTGTTATTGAAGCAAGAGTAGTTGGAGAAATATGTAAAAGTTTTTTGCTTTTAACTACACCTATAGAAATAATAATTCTTTCTTTCTTATTAGTTTCTGCATATACAGTTAGAAGTGGTATGGAAACTATTGCAAGAATGGCAGTAATTTTACTGCCGCCATCAATAATACCTGCTCTTTTAGCTATGTTTATAGTTCTTCCGGATATAGACCCTACATATTTTTTACCTGTTTTAAGAACACCGCCAATTAATTTATTAAAGTCTATACCAGAAGTAGGATTTAGTTTTTTAGGGTTTGAATTTATCTTATTTATAGCTTTTTTTGTTAAAGATTATAAAAATATTAGAAAGGTTAGTAATATTTCAATTATAACTGTATCGATTATTTATTTTTTAACAGTATTTATTACTATAGGTAGATTTGGTATAGAAGAAACTAGAACGCTGGTTTGGCCTGTTATAACACTATTTAAGACTATAAATATACCGGGGACTTTTCTTGAAAACATAGAAGTTATAATTATGACTACATGGCTTTTTTCAATATTTATGACATTTACTATTTCATATTACGGGGCTGTATTTTTACTGAGTAGAGTAATAGAGTCCAAAGAACATAATTATTTAGCTATTCCATTACTGCCTTTGATTTATTTTTGTTCATTAATTCCTGAAAATGTAGCGCAGACTTATGATTTGCTTGGCAAATATAGCTATATAGGAGGAACGATTTTTATAGTAGGTATTCCAATTTTGTTGCTTGTTATGAGCATTTTTAAGAGAAAACCTAAAAAGGAGATAAAAAGGAATGGATAGAAAGAAAAGGATATTTATAGTAGTGTTTATAGTAGTATTTTTATTAACAGGTTGTTGGGATGCTATAGAAATAGATGAAAGGGCTTTTATAACAGCTATAGGTTGGGATAAATATAAAGGCGATAAAGAAGAACAAGACAAAGGTTATAAATCAGTAAAAAATAGGTATGTTATGACAGTAACGTATCCGAATGTATCTGTAATTGCGGGAAAAGGTGAAGGAGATCCTTCGTATATTATAAGTACAATATGTTCTACTCCTTCTGATGGAAAGCAGCAAGCAAATATTAGAAACAATAAAAATTTTTATATCAACCATGCAAAAGTAGTTTTAGTTGGCAAGGAATTAGCAGAAGATGAAAAACTTATGAGAGAAATAATAGATGTCTTTCAGAGGAGTGTATATATAAATAGAAAGATATATTTTTGCTATACTCCGGGGAAGGCAAAAGATATTTTAATGATGGATACGAAAAAAAATATGGATATAGGATTGTTTATTGAAGAATTAATGGAAAAAGAAATGATATCGTCTAGAAGAGCAAGGGCGGATTTTAATAAAATGGTTATAGATTTAAAAGAAAGTAATGCAGCTATGATTCCTCAAATAATAGCTTCAAAAGGTGGAGAATTAAAAGTTTTGGGAACTGCTGTTTTAAAAGGCAATAAAGTAGTAGGGACTTTGAATGGTATAGAAACAAGAGATATTTTGATTTTGAAGGGACGAGCTAAGGTAGTTGATTATGATATAAAAGTTGGCGATTTAGTTATTATTATAGAACAAATGAGTATAAATAGTAAAATGAAAGTACATGAAAATAGTGAAGGCAAGATAATTATAAATTTTGATATAAGGGCTGAAGGAATCGTTTTGCAGCATGATTTTAAATATGCAGGAAGATTGATGGATGCTCATTATATTGAAAAAATAAATAAAGAAGCTGAAAAGCAGATAGTTGAAGAATTAAAAAGGACATTTAAAAGAGTTCAAAAAGAATATAAAGTTGATTTATTCAAAGCAGGTGAATATCTAAGAAAGCATGAGCCTAAAACTTGGGATAAGGTAAAAGATAATTGGGAAGAAGTTTATGCAAATGCTCAGGTAAATATTAACTTTGATATGAATATAAGAAGAATTGGAATAGAAGGTTAAAATTACCTAATCTAATTATTTACAAATAGGTTTAAAAATTCCCTCGGTTGTTAATACTTATAGTGTAAAACAAAGTATAGCAATTGGGGGAATTATTATGATGTATAAGAAAAAAAATGTAATCGGATTTATATTATTGGGACTTATAATATTTACTATATTTTTTAATATTTTTGATGTATATAAAAATAGGGAAAGTTATAAGCAGGACCTTATTAGATTTCACGTTATTGCAAATAGTGATTCACCTATAGACCAAGCCCTTAAATTAAAAGTAAGAGATAGAGTCTTAAAAGAAATGGATAGTAGACTTAATACAAGGGATATAAACAAAGCTAAAGAGATAATAAGAGAAAATATTAAAGAAATAGAAGAAATAGCTTTAGATGAAATAAAGAAAAACGGATTTGATTATTCTGTGAGAGCTGCTTTAGAAAAATCAAATTTTCCTACGAAAATATATGGAAGTATAGCACTTCCTGCTGGTACATATGAAGCACTTAGAATAGTTATAGGTAAAGGTGAAGGAAAAAATTGGTGGTGTGTATTATTTCCACCCTTATGCTTTATAGATGTAAAAAGTGGGCTTACTAATGAAAAGACAAAAGAAGAACTTAGACAAGTTCTCACAAAAGAAGAATTTGATATGATTAATGCAGCAGCAAGTAAAGAAGGTCAGCTTCCTATAAAACTTAAATTTAAAATAGTAGAAATTTTAGAAAATTCAAAATGGAAAATAAAAAGGTTAGTTGGATATAAAAATTAAGTCGCTATCTTAAAGATGGCGACTTTGTTTTGTATAAAGATTTAAGTATTTTTAGATAAAATAGGAAATTTAAAAGATAAACTATAAGATTAGCAACTTGAAACTAATAATGTATAAAGAATGTATTTGATACAAAAAATAAACTTATACTAAGCAAGAGAGGAGGTAATGACTTGAAAAAAATTGTTATAATCATGTGTATACTATTAATTTTTATTTTTAGTATTTCAATATTTACAATGGACATTCTTTTAGATAAAGTTTTTGCTCAAACTCTTTACTGGGGTTCTAGTGGAGAAGAAGTAAAGCTACTTCAGTCGACTTTAAAAAGATGGGGGTATTATGATGGACCAATTGATGGGGTATATGGAGGAGGTACATTTACAGCAGTTAAAGAATTTCAAAGAAAAAATGGATTGGCAGTTGACGGTGTTGTAGGAGTGCAGACAGCAAGAGCAATGGGACTTAGGATAGATGGTAATAAACCTGATACCAAGACTAGAACATATATTTCAGGAAGTAAAGGAATATCTAGAGATGAAGAAATTACTCTATTAGCTAAAGCTATTACGGGTGAAGCTAGAGGAGAACCGTATATAGGACAAGTTGCAGTTGGAGCAGTTATATTAAACAGAGTTAAAAGTCCATCATTTCCAAATACAATAGCTGGAGTTATATATCAGCCGGGTGCATTTACAGCTGTTAGTGATGGACAAATTAATTTACCACCTGCAGAAAGTTGTATAAAAGCAGCAAGAGATGCATTGAATGGATGGGACCCTACTTATGGGGCTATTTACTATTGGAATCCTGCAACTGCAACTAGTAAGTGGATTTGGACACGTGAAGTTAAACTTAAAATAGGCAAACATTGGTTTGGAAATTAAAGGAAAGGAGGGGTTGTCATTGAGAAAAGGAATTATTATAATTTTAGTTTTAGCATTAATTGCAACGGGTATATGGGGATATTGGCAGTATAAAGAAAAGAATGATTATTATACTTTTTTAGACAATCAGTTTCAAAGAATGTTTTACGACCTTATAGGCAGTGTGGAAACTATTTCAACAGATATATCTAAGCTTTTAGTTTCATCACAAGATAAAGAAAATATAGTACTTTATTCTAATATACTAATGAATGCTTATAATGCTCAAGAAAAATTATCGCAACTGCCAATAAAGCATGAAGATGTTACTAAAATAGAGAAATTTTTAAGTCAAGTAGGAGATTATACATTTGCATTATCAAGAAAAAATTTAAATGGAGACCAGCTTAACTATAAAGACAAAGCAAATCTTGAAAAACTTCAAAGTTATTCAGTAGAGTTAGCTGAAGATTTGCATGATATTCATAAAAAAGTACTTAAAGGTACAGTTTGGAAAAATGAACTTAGAAAAAAGGGAAGTAAAAAGTTAAACAGAAAAGCTAAAAAAGAAAATCCTATTCAGACGAAATTTGTTAAATTTCAAGAGAGAATGGTTGAATATCCAGAACTTATATATGACGGTCCTTTTTCCGAACATGCTATACAGGGAATGAAGCCAAGACTTGTTGGAAAGAAAATAAGCATAGAAGAAGCACAAAAAAGAGTAACTCAGTTTCTTGGAAATACAGTTGTAAAAGAAGTTAAAAAGAGAGAAAATGCTAGAGGTAAAATAGATACATACAGTTTTACAGTAAAACCACAAAACAAATCTCAAAATAAACAAAATCCAATATATATAGATATAAGTCAAAAAGGCGGGAAAGTAGTATGGATGCTTAATAATAGGAAAGTTGAAAGAGCAAATATTTCTCAAAAACAAGCTATAAATAGGGCTTCAAACTTTTTAGATGAAAAAGGGTATAAAAATATGGTACCTACTTTTTCATTAAAATATGATAATGTAGTTACAATAAATTATGTTTACAGTCAGGATGGAGTGCTGATGTATCCAGATTTAATTAAAGTAAAAATAGCATTAGATGATGGAAGTATTGTAGGATTTGATGCAACAAAATTTTTGATTGCAAATTATAAGAGGAATATTCCAAAGGCTAAATTAACTCCTCAGCAGGCTAGGCAGAAAGTAAGCATGCAGGTAAAAGTGAATGATAAACCAAGACTTTGCTATATACCGACTCCATCTTTTAGAGAAATATATTGCTATGAATTTAAAACAGAGTATAAAGGAGATACATTTTTTATTTATATAAATGCACAGACAGGGGAAGAAGAAAAAATACTAAAACTTATCAAATCTGAAAATGGAACATTGATGATATAAAGAATTATTCGAGGACAGCTATCCTCGAATTTTTTTATTATTTGTTTAAAGCTCTTAAAGGTCTAACCGTAAAACTTGCAACTTATAACACATAGCTAATAGATTGTTAAATAAAATATTTGAATAATAAATCTAATAATAATAGAATAAGAAATATATTAAAATAACTTTTTCAATTAAAAAAGAGTTTTAAATCTGGGAGGAATATTGATGGAGAATAAAATTAATGTAGGAATTATCTTTGGAGGAAAATCAGCAGAACACGAAGTATCTCTCATGTCAGCTGCTTCAATTATGAGAGCTATAGATAAAGAAAAATATAATGTCATTCCGATTGGAATAACTAAAAGAGGAAATTGGATGATGTATGATGGACCTATAGAAAAGATAGAAAATGGACAGTGGGAAAATATTTCAAATAAACTTATAAAAGATAGACCTGAAGAAAATATCTTTTCTGTGATACCTATAGGAGATAAATCTTTAGGAGATAAAATACCACCTGTTTTAATAGATAAAATAGATGTAGTTTTTCCAGTTCTTCATGGACCATATGGAGAAGATGGAACTATACAAGGTCTTTTGGAAATGGCAGATATACCTTATGTAGGAGCAGGTGTACTAGCTTCTTCATTGTGTATGGATAAAGTTTATGCTAAAAAAATATTTGAATTTGAGGGATTAAGTGTTGTAGATTATTTTGTTATATTTAAAGATGAATTAGAGAAAAATATAAAAGATTATATTAGTGCAGTAGAAAAAAATTTTAACTATCCAGTATTTATAAAGCCTGCTAATTTAGGTTCAAGTGTGGGTATTACAAAGGCTCATAATCGTGATGAACTTATAAATGGTTTGCATGAAGCAGCTAAATATGATAGAAAAATAATGGTAGAAAAGTGTATTGAATGTAGAGAAATAGAATGTGCAGTTTTGGGAAATGATAAGCCAAAAGCTTCAGTAGTAGGGGAGATAATTCCATCTCATGAATTTTATGATTATGAAGCAAAATATTTTGATGATGGAAAATCTAAAATGGTGATACCAGCTGATATTCCTGAAGAAATATCTGATAAAATAAGAAAGATAGCAGTAAAGGCATATAAAGCATTAGAATGTAGCGGTTTATCAAGAGTAGACTTTTTTTTAGAAAAGGGAACAAATAAGATATATATAAATGAAATAAATACAATGCCGGGATTTACAAAATATAGTATGTATCCATTGTTATGGCAGGAAACAGGACTTCCATATGATAAATTGATAGATAAATTAATACAGTTGGCATTAGAAAGATATAAACAAAAACCTTAACTTTAACTTTAATTTGACTTAGAAGAATTAAACTTAAAGATTAATCTTAAGTTTAACGAAGGAGGATTTGTGTATGAAAAATATAATACTTAAGATAGAAGGAAAACAGAGGCCATCTGGTGGAGAAGAAGATATGATAGAGTTTATTACTGAAGGAAGATATTACAATAAGAATAATGCAAAATATATTGTATATGAAGAATCAGAAATTTCAGGTATGGAAGGCTGCATTACTACATTAAAGATAATTGATGATAAAATTATTATGAAAAGATTTGGGAAAGCTTCATCTGAATTAATCTTTGAAAAGGGAAAAAGATATGTTTCAAATTATAATACACCATACGGAAGTTTTAAAATGGAAATATTAACAAAAGAATTAAAGTATTCAATAAATGAAGATAATAAAGGGAATATATCTATAAAATACAATGTAAGCCTGCAAGGACTTAGTGAGGGAAGCAATGAAATTAATATACAAATCATGTGAATTAAAATTTAGAATTAAAAATTAAGAATTATAAAGGCCCTAAAGTAAAGGATTGAATTCATGAACTGAGAGCTGATAACCGAGAACTAACAGCTATACACAGGAGGGGAATAAAGATAAAAGATAAACTAAAAATAATTTTATTTGAAGTTATAAAAGATATTCATGAGATAAAAAAAGATGATATTGAAGTTGTAGTGCCTAAAAATAGGGAACATGGCGATTTTTCCAGTAATATTGCGTTGAAGTTAGCTAAAAACCTGAATATGAAGCCTTATGAAATTGGAAATTTAATTAAAGAAAAAATTCAAAAAAAATATAATATATTTGAAAATATAAAGTTAGAAGGACCGGGATTTATTAACTTTTATATAAAAGAATTTTATTTTACAGATAAAATACTTAAATCGGTAGAAAAAGGTGATTTTAAAAGATTTAGTATAAAAAATGAAAATGTAAAACTGGCATTGATTTTAAGTGATATAAATGAAATATTAGAGCTGTCAGAATTTAGGGCTTTTATGAACATGTACTATTTAGGAAATATATACAATTTAGCAGGTTATAAAGTTTCAAAAACTGTAGTAGTGTATAATGATGAAACAAATAATTTAGATAATTTTTTGTCTAATTTTAAGGGAGTTAAAGTAACTAAAAATTTTGATGAATTAAACGATAGTATAATTTTTTCTTCTTATAAAAATCAATTTCTTTTAAAACAATATGGAATAAAAGATAAAAGGTATATTGTAAATAAAGTCAATGTATATAAAAATAAAATTGAAAGAAACGATATAGATACAGTACAATTGATAGATATTTTAGGATTTGACAGATTAAAGTACAGCCTTTGTACAAATACATTTACAAGTGAAGTTTATATTGAAATAACAAGAGATGACCTGAGATTTATTACTTATCCATATAGTCGAATAAGTTCTGTAATAAACATTCTTGAAAAAGAAGGAATATTACTTGGAAATATAGAAGATGTAAAAGAAATTATTTTAGAAAATAATTTGGAAAAAGAAATTTTGACAAAGTTAACCCAATTTAAAGATATAGTAAAATCTTCAATAGCTTATAATGATTTTTTTAAAATTATTAAATATGCTAATGATTTATGCGAGAATTTTTATAAGTTAAATAGTATTACTCTATATAGAAAACTCGGTAGACAAAAATTAATGTCAAGATTAAGACTTTTAAATTCAGTAAAGATAATATTGGAAGAAATATATAAGCTACTCGAAGTTTCAAAAAATTATTGTTTATAATATAAAATTAATACTAATTAAGAGTTAGAGAAAAAATTTATTATTATTTTCTAGCTTCTTGTAACCTGTTATATGTAATCTTTGAAAATGCGTCTTAGACGCATTTGTTTTTAATACATGTGACGAAAAATGGGCATATAGTGCTTAAAATTAAGCATGGGGGGATAGCATGAAAAATTTGCTCAATAAAGACAATATAGAAATTATACTTGATTATGTAAGTGATGGAATACAAGTGATTGATGAAGAAGGAAGGATAATCTACTGCAATAGAACAGTTGCAATTTTTGACGATATAAATAGAGAAGATGCGATAGGAAAACATATTTTAGATATATATCCTTCTTTGAAAAGAGAAACTAGCACATTGCTTAGAGTATTAGATAGCGGTATACCAATGTTTAATGTAGAGCAGACATATACAAATTATAAGGGAAAAAAGATTACAACTATAAATTCTACTTTGCCAATAAAGTTTAATGGAAAAGTCATTGGAGCAATAGAAATATCTAGAAATATAACAGATGTTAAAGCGTTATCTGAAAAAGTTGTAGACCTTCAAAATAAAATATATGGGGGAAAAACAAAAAAGAGAGAAACAAGTAATGGAGCAAAATACACATTTGAGGATATTATAGGCAGAAGTAAAGAAATATTAAAAGTGAAATCAATAGCTATGAAAGCTGCAAGATTTTCTTCACCTATACTTGTTTATGGGGATACAGGTACAGGGAAGGAACTTTTGGTACAGGCAATACACAATGCAGGTTCAAGAAAAAATAAGTCGTTTGTAGCTCAGAACTGTGCAGCTTTGCCTTCAAACTTATTAGAAGGAATACTTTTTGGTACTGTAAAGGGAAGTTTTACAGGGGCAGAAAATAGACCCGGATTATTTGAAGTTGCAGATGGGGGAACATTATTTTTAGATGAGATAAATTCAATGCCTTTAGAACTTCAAGCTAAACTTCTTAGAGTGCTTCAAGATGGAAAGATAAGGAGAGTTGGAGATATAAAAACGATTAATGTAGATGTTAGAATTATAGCTGCAACAAATATAGAGCCAATTAGTGCAATAGAAAAGGGTATGCTTAGAAAAGATTTATATTATAGACTTAGTGCTGTTACAATATATATTCCAGATTTAAAAGACAGAAAAGAAGATATACCTCTTTTGACAGAATACTTTATAAAAAAATACAATAAAGTTCTTTATAGAAATGTTAAAGGAGTTTCTAGTGAAGTAGCATCAATATTTCAATGTTATAATTGGCCGGGTAATGTAAGAGAACTTGAACATGTGATAGAAGGTGCTATGAATATGATAGATGGGGACATTATAACTTTGGATTATATTCCTAAGAACCTTATAGATTATTGTAGAAATTTTGACGAAGATATAGAATATAAAAATGTTTCTTTGAAAGATGCACTTAAAAATCTTGAGAAGAAAATGATAAAAAAAGCTCTTGAAAAATCTGGTAGAAATATAAGTAAAGCAGCTAGTTTATTAGGAATTCCAAGACAAACACTACAGTATAAAATAAAAAAATATAGATTGTAGTAGTAAATAATTTTACGTTAGTGCTCAATTTTGAGCACTATTTAAATGTTAAAAATATAACGTTTTTTTGATGAGAAAAAAATTTAAAAAGCCTATACTTAAGGTTTTTACTGTGATTTATAGTTTATAGTATATCAATTTAATTTTTTGGCATTATATTTGCTTAAAATTCTAATTGAAGTGAAAAACCTGAAAATTTAAAATTATGAAAATCATATGGGGGTATGAAAAGATGAAAAAAGGCTGTAAATTTGGAACTCATAGGGTTATTGAACCCAAAGGAAGTTTGCCTCAACCTGCATGGAAGATTGACAATGATATGGAGATTTATGACAACGAGATTTTGATTGACGTTCAAACTTTAAACATTGATTCTGCAAGTTTTACACAAATAAAAGAAGAGGCAAATGGAGATGTAGAAAAAATAAAAGAAATAATGTTAGATATAGTTTCTAAAAGAGGAAAACATCATAATCCTGTAACAGGTTCAGGTGGAATGCTTATTGGGACTGTTGAGAAGATAGGACCAGCTCTTGAAGGAAAAACAGATTTAAAAGTTGGAGATAAGATAGCTACGTTGGTGTCTTTATCCCTTACGCCACTTAGAATAGATAAAATTAAAGAAGTGAGAAAAGATATTGACCAAGTAGATATAGAGGGAAAGGCAATATTATTTGAAAGTGGTATATATGCAGTACTTCCTGATGATATACCTGAAAATCTTGCGCTATCTGTACTTGATGTTGCAGGTGCACCAGCTCAAACTGCTAAACTAGTTAAGCCCGGAAATACAGTTTTAGTAATAGGCGGAGCTGGAAAATCTGGAATGTTATGTCTTTATGAAGCTAAAAAGAGAGCAGGAATTACAGGTAAAGTAATATGTCTTGGACATAGTGAGAAATCTATTGAAAAAGCTAAAAAAGCTAATTTAGCTGATGTATACATAGTAGCAGATGCAACTAAACCAGTAGAAGTTATGGAAAAAGTAAAAGAAGTAACAAATGGAAAAATGGCGGATATAACTATAAATTGTGTAAACGTTCCCGATACAGAAATGTCAAGTATTTTAGCTACTAAAGACGATGGACTTATTTACTTCTTTAGTATGGCAACAAGTTTTACAAAAGCTGCATTAGGAGCAGAAGGGGTTGGGAGAGATACTACAATGATAATAGGAAATGGATATACCAAAGGACATGCTAAAATAGCTCTTGAAATAATGAGGGAAAGTAAAGCTTTAAGAGAAATTTATGAAGAGTTGTATGCATAAAGAAAAGTAGTTGATAAGTGATAGTTACAAGTTAAAAATTAAAGGGGGATTTTTATAATGAGACATTATACAGAAATAGAATTGTGGAAAGATGTTACTGAGGAGCAGTGGAATGACTGGCATTGGCAGGTTAGGAATAGAATTACAACTGTAGAAGATTTGAAAAAAGTTATAAATCTTACACCAGAAGAAGAAAAAGGGATACAAGAAGCATTAAAGAAACTTAGAATGGGTATTACTCCATATTATGCACTTTTGATGGATAAAGACGATTCAAACTGTCCAATTAGAAAGCAAGCAGTTCCAACAATATATGAAACTTACATAAGTGATGCTGATATGGAAGACCCTTTGCATGAAGATACAGATTCACCAGTTCCCGGTCTTACACACAGATATCCTGATAGAGTACTTCTTCTCATAACAGATATGTGTTCAATGTACTGTAGACATTGTACTAGAAGGAGATTTGCAGGACAAAAAGATGATGAAATGCCTTTAGATAGAATAGACGCAGCCATTGAATATATAAGAAATACTCCACAAGTTAGAGATGTACTTTTATCTGGAGGAGACTGTTTATTAGTATCTGATGAAAGACTTGAATATATAATCAAAAAACTTAGAGAAATACCTCATGTTGAAATAGTTAGACTTGGTACTAGAACACCAGTTGTTCTTCCACAGAGAATAACACCAGAGCTTGTAAATATGCTTAAAAAGTACCATCCAATTTGGCTTAATACTCACTTCAATCATTCTAAAGAAATGACTCCTGAATCCAGAAAAGCACTTGCACTTTTAGCTGATGCAGGAATACCTCTTGGCAATCAGACTGTTTTACTTAGAGGAGTTAATGACTGTGTTCATGTAATGAGAAACTTAGTACATGATTTAGTAAAAAATAGAGTAAGACCTTATTATATTTATCAATGCGACTTATCTGTTGGTATAGAACATTTTAGAACTCCAGTAGCTAAAGGCCTTGAGATAATGGAAGCACTTAGAGGACATACTTCAGGATATGCAGTACCAACATTTGTTGTAGATGCTCCGGGCGGTGGAGGAAAAATACCTGTAATGCCAAATTATGTAGTATCACAGTCATCACGAAGGGTAGTGCTTAGAAACTATGAAGGAGTTATAACAACATATACTGAACCAGCACCATATAAAGATGAATGTAACTGTCCAGTATGTAGAAAAGAAAGAGAACATAAACTTACAGGAGTAGCTGGACTTTTACAAGGCAATCAAGTAGCTTTAGAACCAGCTGATTTAGAAAGACATAAAAGAGCACAGCATAAATAGTTTAGAGTTAAGAGTTAAAAGTTAAGAGTTATAAAGAAACCAAAGAGTTGACCCTAAGCTGAGAGCCGAGAACTGATAACTGAGAGCTAATAAGAGGAGGTTTTCCTATGCAGTTGCTTGATTTGATAGAAAATAAATACAAAGTAATATCAGTAGTAGGTATGGCAAAAAATGCAGGAAAGACTGTTACGCTTAATGAACTCATAATGGAAGCTGTGGATAGAAATATAAGACTTGGAATAACATCAATAGGACGTGATGGAGAAAAGCAAGATATGGTAACATATACAGAAAAGCCAATGATTTTTGTAAATAAGGGAACGATTATAGCAACTGCAGAGGAAACCTTCAAATTATCGGAGGCAAAACTTGAAGTGCTTGAGACGACAGATGTAAGAACTTCTATAGGAAATGTAATTATAGGAAAAACCTTAACAGATGGGCATGTTCAAATAGCAGGACCTGCTATAAACGAAGATACAAAATTGATTTCACAAAAAATGATTTCTTTTGGTGCAGAACTAGTTATTGTAGATGGAGCTATAGACAGGTTGTCATCTGCTTCACCAGCTGTTACAGAAGCTACTATTTTGGCAACAGGAGCAGTACTCAGTAGAGATATGGATAAAGTTATAGAAAAATCTGCACATCAAGTAAATCTATTTAATTTAGATGTAGTTGAAGATGAACAAATTAGAGCTATTGCTGAAGAATATATAAAAAGAGTAGCTGTTTCAATAATAAATGATAAATATGAAGTTACTACTTTAGATATTAAAACGGCTTTAAATTGTGGTAGTAAAATAGCAGGAGTTTTAAAAGAAGATTCAAAGTATGTTGTAATAAAAGGTTCTTTAGTTGCAAAGACTTTAATGGATATAGTTTCTCGAACCAAAAAATATAAAAATGTTACTTTTATAGTTAAAGATTCTACAAAAATATTTATTGATTATAACGATTGGAGATATTTTGAGAGGATTAATGTAAAAGTGGCCGTACTTGAAAAGATAAATATATTAGCTGTAACTATAAATCCTTATTCTCCTGGGGGCTATTATTTTTCTCAGAGTGATTTTTTGAATAAGATGAGAAAAATACTAAGTCCAATACCTGTTATTGATGTAATGATTAGTGGGGGTATTTAAATGTTTATATCTAAAGAAAGTGCAGAGAATTTAGATTTAGATTTTGTATTTGATAAGCTTACAGTATATACGCCCTATGGAGAAAATTTAAAGAAGAATATAAGGCCATTTAGAAAAGGAGAAAAAGAGCAGTTAAATGAAGAATTAAATAGAATAGAAAAAATTGTGGGGTTAATAAAAAGGCAGCGTTATACAGTTATAGAAATAAGAAATTATTTTAAGCATATTAAAGATTTGACTTTAACTTTTCAAAGAGTTAAAGATGATGAAGTTTTAAGTGTAATAGAACTCTATGAAATAAAGCTGTTTGTAGGAATTTTAAGCAAATTATATTTAAGTATACAAAAGCTAAATTGGGATGATATGCCTGATGATATAAAGCCTATGCCAATACCTGAAATAGAAAATTTATTAGACCCTCAAAAAACGGGAACTACTACATTTTATATTTATGATGAGTATTCAGAAAAATTAGCATCAATAAGAAAAGAAATAAAAGAAATTGAAAACAAAATAAATATTGAAAAGAAAAAACTTAAAGCTAAAGTTGAAGATGAATTAGGTTTAAAGTTAAGACCAACAGGTGAAATTATTATAAGTAAAGATAAATCTGAACTAATAGAAAAACTGAAATCACATGATTTGCTTTTATATAGCATGGAAACTTATATGAATGTAACTTTTAAATTACGATGTACAGAATATATAGATGAAATGACTTTAAAAATTCAGGATTTGAAAGAATTAGAGGAAGAGGAAGAATTTAAAGTTAGAGAATATTTAAGTAGAGAAATAAAAAAATATATAGATATTATTGAAAAAAATATCAGTGCTATTGGGAAATTAGATTTACTGATGGCAAAAGGTTATCATGCTGTTGGGTTTGGGGGAGTAAGACCGGATATATCCGATAAAGAGGGAATATATATACTTAATGGTCGGCATATAAAAGTAGAGCAAAATTTAAGAAAAGAAGGCAAAGAGTTTACACCTATAACAGTAAATTTGAAAAAAGGTGTTACTTGTATAACGGGAGCAAATATGGGCGGAAAAACAGTTGCTCTTAAATTAATAGGTATGCTTTCTGCAATGGCTCAATATGGATTATTTGTACCGGCAGAAAAAATGAAATTTTCTTTAAAAGAATATATATTCTTTTCACTTGGGGATATGCAGTCAACAGATATGGGACTTAGTACTTTCGGTGGAGAAATAATGAAGATAAAAGAGGCTATAAAATTTTCGCATAAAAGTGGATTAATATTGATAGATGAATTGGCTCGAGGAACAAATCCAAAAGAAGGATTTGCAATATCAAAAGCTTTGATTAATTATTTAAAGAAAAAAAATGCTATAACTGTGATAACAACTCATTTTGATGGATTAACACTTGATAAAGATATAAAACATCTTCAAGTTAAGGGAATATCTGAAAAAAAGTTTGAAGAAATATCACAAAAATTATTAAAAGGAAAGATAGGTATAGAGACTCTTCATCATTATATGGATTACAGGCTTGAAGAAGTAGATAAAGCAAAAGAAGTGCCGAAAGATGCTATAAGAATATCAAGACTTATGGGACTTGATGAAGAGATACTTAAAGATGCAGAAAAAATACTTAAAGACAATGAATAATGAATAAATAATAATGAATAAGTGTTTAGTTTTAAAGTAAATAGCTATATCTTGTTAATTATTACTTATTACTTATTAATTATTACTGACTCGTGGGGGTATGAATAATATGGCAAGTAAGCTAAATCTCGATAGGAGGTTAATAGAAAAAGCTCGAAGTTCGGCTAGAAATATAGCAGAAGATATTCAGAGTTTTATAGATAAGCGTACTACTGTTTCAGTTGAGAGAACAATAGCAAGACTTCTCGGTATAGATGGTATAGATGATATAGAAAGACCTCTTCCAAATGTATTAGTAGATCATATAAAAGAAGGTGGAGGATTATCTAGAGGAGTAGCTTATTGGCTGGGAAATGCAATTGTGCATACGGGAAAAACTCCTCAAGAAATTGCTGAAGCTGTAAGTATTGGGGAATTAGATATAATGAAACTCCCTATAGCAGAAGAGAAAAAAATAAAAGAAGAAATAAATAAACTTGCTGTTGATATGGTAAATAGAATAAAGAAAAATAGAGAAACTAGAGAAAGATATTTAAAAGAAATAGGAGAAGGAAGAAAGCCGTATCTTTATGTAATAGTTGCAACTGGAAACATATATGAAGATGTACTTCAAGCACAGGCTGCAGCAAAACAAGGAGCAGACATTATAGCTGTAATTAGAACTACAGCTCAAAGTCTTTTAGATTATGTTCCTTATGGACCAACTACAGAAGGTTTTGGGGGAACTTATGCAACTCAAGAGAACTTTAAAATTATGAGAAAAGCATTAGATGAAGTAAGCAAAGAAGTAGGAAGATATATAAGACTTTGTAACTACTGTTCAGGACTTTGTATGCCTGAAATAGCAGCTATGGGTGCTATGGAAAGACTAGATGTTATGCTTAATGATGCACTTTACGGAATACTATTTAGAGATATAAATATGCAGAGGACTCTTATAGACCAGTATTTTTCAAGAATAATTAATGGATTTGCTGGAATAATTATAAATACTGGTGAGGATAATTATTTGACAACAGCAGATGCAGTTGAGGAAGCACATACTGTTTTAGCTTCTCAATTTATCAATGAACAATTTGCACTTAAAGCAGGAATTCCAGAGGAACAGATGGGGCTTGGCCATGCTTTTGAAATGAATCCAAGTATAGAAAACGGATTTTTATGGGAACTTGCTCAAGCTCAAATGGCTAGAGAGATATTCCCTAATGCACCGCTTAAATATATGCCACCGACTAAGTTCATGACAGGAAATATATTTAGAGGACATATTCAAGATGCACTTTTCAATATGGTAGCTATTATGACAAATCAAGGAATACAACTTTTGGGTATGCTTACAGAAGCTATTCATACTCCATTTTTACAAGACAGAGCTTTATCCATAGAAAATGCAAAATATATTTTCAATAATATGAGAAATTTAGGCGATGAAATTTCCTTTAAAGAAGGAGGAATAATTCAAACAAGAGCTCAAGAAGTACTTAAAAAAGCTGCTGATATGCTCGAAGAAATAGAAAAAGAAGGTCTGTTTAATATTCTTGAACAAGGAAAATTTGCTGGAGTAAAAAGAGCTTTTGATGGTGGAAAAGGACTTGATGGAGTAACACTAAAAGATGACAAATATTTCAATCCATTTATTGAACTGATGATTGGAGGTGTTCGATAATGGCAGTTGAAAAAGTTGATTTAACTAGAGTAAAACCATATGGAGATACTCTAAATGACGGAATGATGCAGTTTTCATTTACTTTACCTGTGCCAAACGGACCAGAAGCTGAAGAAGCTGCCAGACATCTCCTTCTTAAAATGGGTATAGAAGAACCAAATGTAGTACATGCAGAAGATTTAGGTGTAGGATATACGATGTTTGTCGTTTATGGTAAATGTCAGCATACCGTTGATTATACAAAAATAGAAGTACCAAAAGTTGATGTTAATGTTATGGACAAATATGAAGTAGAAGACTTCATAAAAGAAAATATTAAAAGAGATGTAGTCATAGTAGGAGCCTGTACAGGTACAGATGCACATACAGTAGGTATAGATGCCATAATGAATATGAAAGGTTATAATGGACATTATGGACTTGAAAGGTATAAGGGAATAAAGGCATATAATCTTGGAAGTCAAGTTCCTAATGAAGAATTACTTGCAAAGGCAATAGAATTAAATGCTGATGCAATACTAGTATCTCAAGTGGTAACACAAAAAGATGTTCACATACCTAATTTAACTCAGTTAGTAGAACTGCTTGAAGCTGAAGGCATAAGAGATAAAATAGTGCTGTGCTGTGGTGGACCCAGAATAAGTCATGAACTTGCAAAGGAACTAGGTTATGATGCAGGTTTTGGTAGAGGAACTTATGCAGAACATGTAGCGTCATTTATAGTAACTGAAATGGTTAGAAGAAAGCTACATCTTAAATAGGACAACAAAAAGATATATAAATTATAATTATGTAAAATTTCCAATTTTAAAAACAATCTTGAAAAATTAAAAGAAATGAGTTATAATTTACAATGGAATAAGATACAATATTTTCTAAAAAATATAAAAACTAAATATAAATACAGATATTAGAAAGTACTGCTTTATTTGTAGTGGTGTTGCAACCCAACATTACTTAACAAATAAAAACCAGTATGAGTATGAATAGTATATTAAAATATTCATATTTATACTGGTTTTTTGTTTTTTTATAAATTTTTAAATCATATTAGTTAAAATGTTAAGGAAAAGGAGGGGATAAGTTTAACTATATTTGTTAAATAATTATCAATAATATTAGCAGATAAGGAGGAAAAAATGTGAAAAAAATCAAATTAAAATTATTTCATAAGATATTTTTAGGATTGATATTAGGTACAATTGTAGGTTTTGTATTGAGTAAGTTGGGCGGAGAGGAAAACGCTTTTGTTGCTCAAATAGTTCCATGGTTTGGTTTTTTAGGAGATTTATTTTTAAGATTAATAAGAATGGTAATAGTACCTCTCGTATTTTTTTCAATAATAAGCGGTGTTTCTAATTTAAGCGACCTTAAGAAGTTGAGAAGTATAGGTATAAAAACAATAATTTTATTTTTAGGAACAGCATTTTGTGCAGTAACAATTGGACTTATAGTAGCACAAGTTTTAAAACCGGGTACTGGATTGACACTAGGTGAAATAAGTAATTCAGTAAAAGTAAAAGAGCTTCCGGGTATAAGAGAAACTATACTAAACATGTTTCCTAAAAATCCTATAGAATCGATGGTTAAAGGAGAAATGCTACATATTATTTCATTTAGTATATTTGTTGGAGCAGCATTGCTGATGTTAGGTGAACGTGGAAAGCTTCTCATTGACATTGTCGATAGAGCATCTGAAACTATGTTTAAGGTAACTGATATAGTTGTTCAAATTACTCCATATGGAGTATTTGGACTTATGGCAAAGGCAACTACAAAGTTTGGTATAAAAATATTTGGTCCTATATTTAAGTTTATACTGTCAGATTATTTAGCATCTTTTATTCATATAGCTTTAATATATACATTAGTTTTAGTAGTATTTGCAAAAGTTAATCCAATAAAATTCTATAAAAAAGCGTTTCAGCCTTGGCTGGTAGCATTTAGTACATGTAGTTCTATGGCTACACTACCTGTAACTATGAGGGTAGCAAAAGAAGAAATAGGTCTGCCAAAAGAAAATGCAAGTTTTATACTGCCATTAGGAGCTACAGCAAATATGAATGGTACTTCAATATATTTTGGATTAATAGTTATGTTTGTTTCACAAATATATAATATACCTTTAGATTTTAAGATGCAGGCAATGTTGGTTTTACAAGCAACTTTATTGTCAGTTGGATGTGCAGCAGTACCGCAAGTTGGACTGTTGATTAGTATAGCACTTTTGACAAGTATGGGACTGCCTTTAGATGGTATAGCACTGGTAGCAGGAATATATAGAATAGTCGATCAAGCACATACTTCAACAAATGCACTTGGTGATTTAGTTGTTGCTACTGCAGTTGCTGGTATAGAAGGCGATTTAGACAGAGATACATTTGAAAATGGCGGAATGTTTAAAAAAGATAAAGTTGCAGCATAATGTAAAAGGTATATAAGTAATAAATCATTTAAGAGAATAATAAATATATGATTGAGAAATAAGCGGGTAGTTAACTACCTGCTTATTTTATCAGCTGTTAATATTTTTAAGAATTTGTAAAAAATCACTTAGAAATATAGAATTTGCAATCTAAAACAGGGAACTGATAACTATAACTTAAAATTAAATTCATTATTGACTTTTTGAATGAATACATATATTATAATAAATGAAAATTCATTCATTAAAAAGAGGGAATATTATGGCGAGAATAACAGATCCGAAAAAACTGGAGAGAATAAAGAAGGCTACTATGGAACTTGTTGTAAAATGTGGTTATAATGGGGTTTCTATAAGTAATATTGCTAAAAAGGCAAAGGTTTCTAATGGTTATTTATATCGTCATTATAGTAGTAAAGATGAATTGATAGAGGACCTTGTAGAGAGCAATTCAGAGCTGCTTAAAAACATGTTTAAAATGCTGGATGAAAAAAGTACAGCAGAAAAAATTATTTTTAGTTTTATAAATATGCTGTTTACAGTTGCTACGGATGACCCAATATTAGCCAAGTTTTTTTATACGCTTGTATTTGATCAGAGTTATGAAATAAAGAAAAGAAGAGATAACAATAAAGAAATAAATAGACTTATAAGTGGTATTTTAAAACAGGGAATTAAAAATAATGAGATTAATTCCAAAACTACATTGGAAGAAGTAAAGCTTGTCATATTTACTATACCGTTTACTTATATAGCGATGAATTTAGATAGTGAAGAAAATAAATTTAACGAAAGCGAAGTTAAAAGATTAACAGAGATATGTTTAAACGCCTTAAAATAAAGTTAAGAGTTATAAAGAGACTTTAAAAAATTTTAAACTAAAGGCTTAGAAATTGGAATATGGAACTTGTAACTTATATGTAAAATTTCAGAAAGGAATGGTGAGGGCAAAATGAAAAGATTTTTAGCAATTTTATTAATTTTAATTATGGCATTTCAATTAGTTGGCTGTTCAAAAGCAGAAGAAAAAATAGTTGAAAGACAAAGAGCCGTTAAAGTATTAGAAATACACGAGAGTGAAAATCCGGTTACTTTAAATTATATAGGAACAGTTGATGCTAAAGATATTGTCAAGTACAGTTTTAAGACTAGCGGTAAATTGGGAAAAATTTTCGTTGAAAAAGGAGATAAAGTTAAAAAGGGAGACAAACTTGCAATGTTAGATATGCAGGATTTGAACTTTCAATTATCTGCTGCTGAAGCAACACTTCAATCTGCAGAGCTTAATATAAAGAAAGCAGAAGATTCTTTAAATTATGACAGAGATTTGTTTGAAAGAATGAAGAAGTTATATAAAGAAGGAAGTATATCAAAAGACCAATATGATAAAGTAAAACTTAAACTGGACATATCAGAAGCTACATACAATCAGGCTAAAAAACAGTATGAAGCTGCAAAGACAGATTATGAATATAAATTAAGCTTAATAGATGATGCAACTATTTATGCTAATCAGGATGGAACTATTGTAGATACTTTATACGAGGAAAGAGAATTAGTTCCACAAGGACATCCGGTTGTAATAGTTAGAAGTAATACTCAAGTAGTAAATGTAGGGATAGCTCAAAAAGATTTGAATAAGATAGATATAGGAACAAGAGCAGTTATAGATGTAGATGGAGAAAAAGCAGAGGGAAAAATAACTAATATAGCTGAAGCTCCTGATAAGTCTACTAGAACATATAATGCAGAAGTTACAGTTAAAGGTAAAAATTTCAGATTGGGTTCAATTGCAAAAGTACAATTTAATATAGGAAAAGAGAAAGGTGTATGGATACCAATTTCTTGTATAATGTCTAATGGAGAAGATTATGTATATATTGTAAAAGGCGATAGAGCTTTTAAGAGAACGGTAGAACTTGGGAAAATATACAGAGATAAGATTATGGTAAAAGGGATAAAACCGGGAGAACTTATAGTAATAAGTGGTATGAAAAATTTAAATGATGGTTCTAAAGTGAAAATTCAAAAGTAGGGGGGGAGGTTAAATGAATAAGCTAATAAAAATATTAATTGACAAAAGGAAAGTTACAATATTTTTAGCTGCAATAATTGCGTTTTTAGGGGCATATTCTTACTACATGCTTCCAAGACAAGAAAGTCCTGATGTAGCAGCACCTATGGCTATGATAATAACTCCCTACCCCGGAGCGTCAGCAAAGGATGTAAATGATTTAGTATCAAAGAAAATAGAAGATGAACTGTACGAAATAGATGGATATGACTATTCTAAATCTACATCTAAAGAGGGACTTTCAATAGTATTTGTAGCTTTTGAAAATGGAACGGATTCAGATAAAGCAATGCAGGATGTAAGAAATGCAGTAATTGATGCTAAAAGTGAACTTCCAGATGGAGTAATGGACAGTATTATTAACACAGATTTAGTAGAAACAGCAGGTATTATCATAAGTTTATCAGGTGAAAATTATACTTATGAACAATTAGCATCTTTTGGAGAACAGTTTAAAGATAAATTATCCGATATAGATGGCATATCAAAATTTAATGTTGAAGGAGAACTTGATAAAGAAGTAAAGGTTGAAGTAGATATTAAAAAACTTAATCAGTTAGGGTTATCCTTAGAGGACTTATATAAAATACTCAAAGCACAAAATATTGAAATACCTTCTGGGGATATAGAAACGGAGAACGGTAAGATAAAGGTAAAAACTCCGGGTATATATACATCAATAGATGACATAAGAAATACAATTATAGGGGTATCACCTGAAACAGGAGTAGTTTCAAGACTATCAGATATTGCAGATGTATACATGGGGCTTGAAGAAAATGTAGAGAAATATAAACAAGACGGAAAAAATGCAGTACTTTTAACAGGATACTTTAAAAAGAGCAAAAATATAGTTTTAGTAGGAAAAAAGGTTAGAAGGGCACTTGATGAAGTAAAAGCAAATCTTCCAAAAGATTTAATAGTTGAAGAAGTTATTTATCAGCCAGATGATGTAAGTAAGTCTGTAAATGACTTTATGATAAATCTAGTTGAAGGTATTATTTTCGTTATTATAGTAGTATTTTTAGGTATGGGGCTTAGAAATGCCATAGTAGTTTCTACAGCTATACCACTTTCTATACTTATGACATTTGGAGTAATGTATTTGATGGGTATATATATACATCAAATATCATTAACTGCACTAATTATTGCATTAGGTGTACTAGTGGATAATGCTATAGTAATAAGTGATACTATTCAAGTAAAAATTGATAACGGTGTAGAAAAACTTAAAGCTGCATTTGAGGGAACGAGTATGTCAGCTGTACCAATTTTTACAGCGACTTTAACAACGATAGCAGCATTTTCACCATTACTTGGAATACCGGGAGCACCGGGAGATTTTCTAAAAGCGATACCACAAGTACTTATCATATCAATTATTGCGGCTTATATAGTGGCTATGTTTATAACACCTGCTATGTCAGCAGTATTCTTTAAAAAGAGTAATCAGAAAAGAAAAAAAGAAAGTGTTATAAGGAAATTCTTTAAAAATGCTTTAAGATTAGGATTAAAGAGAAGATTATTAACAACTATTGGAGCGTTTATAATTTTAGTGTTTGTAATAAAAGTTGTTATGCCAATGCTTCCGGCAGAGTTTTTCCCTTATGCAGATAAAAATGTATTTTATATAGAAATGGAAACAGAAGTTGCCGGAGATATGGATGCTACAGAAAGACTTACAGATGAAGTTACAGAGCTTTTGTCTGGTGAAAAGGAGATAACTGGGTATACAGTTTCGATTGGAGATGGAATTCCTAAGTTTTATGTTACAATTCCACCTGCAACTCCTTCACAAGATTATGCTCAGATGGTAATTAAATTTAATCTTGGAGAAGGAGATAACAGAAGATTTAAGACAAATGAAGATTTTGCAGAATATATACAAAAGAAATTAGATGAAAATATTTCAGGTGGAAAATGTACAGTACATCTTTTACAATTGGCACTTCCGGGAGCTAAGGTAGTTGCTAGAGTATCAGGAGAAAATATTGACAGATTGATAGAAGTATCTGAACAGATTAAAGACATTTTAAGAAATATTGAAGGAACAAAAAATGTAAGAGATGATATGAAAGATAGAACATATCAGTATGAAGTTAGAGTAGATGAAGATAAAGCAATGAATCTTGGAATAACTAAATACGATATACAAAGACAGATTAATATAGCTCTTTATGGTGCTAAACCTTCAGTATTTAGAAGAAATGGTAACGAATACAATATACTTTTAAAGAGTAATGTAAAAAATATAGATGAACTTGAAAATCTTGAAATTAAATCTTCAGTAACAGGTAAAAAAGTACCATTAAAACAATTTGCCGATATAGGATTAAAATCTAAACTTGATGCTATCAAGAGATATGATAGGAAACAAACTATAACAGTGGAAGCTGATACACTTCCTACTGGCGACCCTGTTTTTATAGAAAATAAATTAGAGGAAAAATTAAAAACTATTGATACATCAGGAGTTAAAATTACATTTGATGGCGAAAGAGAAAAGATAAGAGAAAACTTTGGTATAGTTGGGGTGTTGGCTGTATTTGCTGTATTTTTGATATATGTTGTATTGGTAGTACAGTTTAATTCATTCGTTCAGCCTATTGTAATACTAGTTACAATACCATTATCACTTATAGGTTCTATACTTGGATTGTATATATTTAATCAGCCGTTATCACTTACAGGGTTCTTGGGGATTATAGCCCTTATAGGACTTGTAGTAAAAAATGGTATACTACTTATAGAATATATAAATGACGCTAGAAAAGTAGGATATGAAATAGATGAAGCTTGTGTTGATGCAGTAGACAAGAGATTTAATGCTATAATATTGAGTGCAGCTACAACTATTATGGGATTAGTACCTCTTGCATTATCAGGAAGTGATTTATTTGCTCCTATGGCTGTATCCTTGATGACTGGATTATTGGTATCTACTTTCTTAACTATGGTTGTAATACCTGTTATCTACAGTTTGATAGAAAATTTCATATTAAAGTTTAAAAATAGAAGAAAGGCTCTTAAAGCATAAATCATTTTAAAACCTTGAAATCTGAAAATTTCTTAGATTTCAAGGTTTTATTTTTATTAAAGTTTTTTCAATGATATAATAGATAAAGTAGAGATTAAAAAATGTCGATATTAATAACAAACGAGTTAAAAGTAAGAATTAAAAATTTAAAATTAAAAATTAAGAATTAAAAGACCTTAAGCTGAGAACTGAGAGCTGATAACCGAGAGCAGGTAACTGACAGCTATACACAGGAGGTTTGACATATGAAAAAAATATATTTATTTTTTACAGTTTTTATACTTATACTTACTACTTTACTTACTTCCTTTGCAGATTCTTATAGTTCTTATAGAGATAAATTTATAGAAGGATATATAAAGGAAATTCACAATAATAAAATAATAATTGAAGAGTATGATGGAACACTGCATATATTAAATATATTATTAAATACAAAGTTTAATATAGATGGAGTGCCTGTAAAACTTGAAGACTTTAAACCGGGCATGGAAATTTATGCAGAGTTAAAAGGAAGAAGTATTTCATATATGGAAAGCTATTCAACTGACAAAATGGGATATATAGAACCGCAGAGCAAGATGAGAAGTGGAGTAGTTCAAAAAATAGATAGAAATCAAATTACAATAAAATCATTTAACAATGAAAAAATGACTTTTTTCACCTCACCGGCTACTATAGTTTTAAAATCGGGAAAAAATGTAGATTTAAGTGTGATTTGTATAGGAGATAGTGTTAAAGTATTTTTTGATGATATTAACTTAAGTATTGCCAGCAAAATAGAAATAGAAGGCAAATCTATACTGATAAAAAAGATATATAAAGGAAAACTTACAAATTATGATGAAATGGAAAATCTTTTAATATTAAGTGATATAAAAGAACTTAAAAATGGTGCATGGGAATACTATCAAAATACCATGAAAATTTATTTCAATGATGAAATTCCAATATTTATTGGAGGGAATAAAGTATCATATGAAAATTTAAAATTTTATAAGGATAGAACGATTTACTTTGTAGTTAAAGATATTTTTGGACAAGAAAAAATAGAAAGAATGGTTATAAAAAGTAAATATGAAACTATTTACACTTCAAAGATAGATAAGATAAATTGGTACAGTGAGTCTATGGAACTTTCAAATAAGAGAAATATATCTTTTAATGATGGAACGATATTCGTAAAGAGTGATAGGATAGTAGATAAATATTCAATAAATCCAGAGTCTGACGCACTTATAATAGCTGACGGCAGAAATGGATTATATATGGCTGATGTAGTATATATATACAATGAAAGTATAAATAATTCTAATATAGGACAGAACTACATCTATGTAGCAAGATTAGACGAAATTGTAAAAGATAAACTAATAGGTAAAGATTTCTATGTTCTTAAGAAAAACGAATGGAGGTCTTTCAGAAAAGAAAAAGAATTTTATTATGATGAAGATACTTACATATATGACCTTGAAAACAAAAAACAAATATCAACTAAAGATTTTTATTCTGAAAATTATGCAGTAGATGAAGATAGCGATTATGCAGAGGAACATAAATTGAGAGATTGGTATGGATATATGTATACAGATGGAGATAAAATTATTGCAATAAGTGTTAAAGAAAAATTAGATTCTTTACTAAGGCAGAGAGTTACAACTGGAGTAGTAATAGAAGATGCAGTTGAAGATTCGTTAGTAGGATATACTATTAAACTTGCTAATGCTAGAGATTGGAGTAGAAGCAAAAATAAATGGATGATGAAAAATAGCTTTTTAAAACTTAGAATAGAAGATGCTTTAATAATAAAGGAAAACAAGGTTATAAATCCTGAAGACCTTAAAGCAGGAGATAGACTTTATATAGTTAGAGATGACATGCAGTGTAAAGTGATAGTGGTTAAAGATTAGTTAAGAGTTAAGAATTAAGAATTAAAAAACCATAAAGGGTTGACTCTATAAGCCAAGAGCCGAGAACTGAGAACTGAGAGCTAAGAGCTAATAACAGCTGACAGCTGAGAGCTGACAGCCGAGAGCTGAGAACTAATGCATAAGGAGTGATACTTTGAAAAAAATATTAATATTTACAATAATATTTTTAGTATTTTTATCTTTTAATTCATATGCTTCACCTGTTGGATTTACAGGAGGGGTAAATGATGAATATGAATATGAAGAAGTTGTATTTATAACAGGAGAGCCTATAAAATTTACTGGACAAATAAAAATAAACGAAAGAGAAAAAAATGATGTAAAAACAGTAAATTATAGATTTGACCTTAAGCCTGAAGATAAGTCCATAAAAGGTAAACTAACTAGAAATATTACAGTTGAAACAAAATTTAACAACAGAAACGATAAAGGACAAGCTATAGGACAGACTTCTCTAACTAAATTTAGTGAAAAGATAGAAATAGGTGATGATAAATTTGAGCTTAAAGATTATCAATTTTCAAAATCAGATATTATAGATAAAAGACCTGCTTCAGATTTTTATTCAGGAAATATAAAAGGAAGAAAATACTACACTATTAATAAAGATGAAGGTAAAGTTGTTGTAGATATTTCAGGTGGAGATGTAGGATATGAAAACTTTTGGGGAAGTACAGAAACACAAATTTTAAATTATTATATAAATTATGAAAAAGAAACTGATGATACTAAAGTAAATTGGAATGGAACAGTTAAAGTACAAGTTTCAGATAGCTTAAGTAAAAAGTTAAAGTATTCTGATAACATGGTTAATTTATCTAGTTTTAATGGAGGATATATAAAAGTAACAGATAGAGAAATAATTTCAAAATACGAGTACAACTTGCCTAGATTAAAAGATGGTATACCTTATAAAGATAGAAGAAATAGTGGAGAAATAGAATTGAGCAAAAAAATGGTTCCTAAAATAGAAAGACTTATAGTTCCTAAATTTAGAGATGTAAATGGACATTGGGCTGAAAGTTACATAGAAAAACTTTATTCTTTAGATGTATTTGATGAAAAATCAGAGTTTTTCACAC
Source organism: Caminicella sporogenes DSM 14501 (assembly GCF_900142285.1). NCBI lineage: Bacteria > Bacillati > Bacillota > Clostridia > Peptostreptococcales > Caminicellaceae > Caminicella > Caminicella sporogenes. Next base: position 29,752 of record NZ_FRAJ01000009.1, read on the forward strand.
CGGATATACCAATGACACGTTTAGAATTTACAAGAGCTATAATAAAGGCTTGTGATATAAGAACTCTCATAGATAAAAAAGATAGGAGAAGCAGGAGGACAAAGCAGGAAGTAGAAAAGTCTCCATTTGTAGATATTTCTGCTGATGATAAAGATTATGTATATATTAAAGAGGGCTTAAGTAAAGGAATTATACAAGGTACATCTAGTGGAATATTTAATCCAGAAGGACCTTTGACAAGAGCTCAAGCAATAACGATTATAATTAGAGCTTTAGGATTTAACAACAAAGCACCTAATCCGGGGTATTTTACATCTTTTGATGATGATAGAAATATACCCGATTGGGCAAGAGACAGTATATATGTTGCAAGAGAAATAGGTATAATCAGAGGAGATGATAACAACAGAGTTTATCCTAACAAAGTGATGACGAGAGCAGAGGCGTCTGCCATGCTTGTAAGATTTCTGGAATTTTTAGAAAAAGACCTTCAAAAAGACTATAGAGAAAATATAGTACTTTTTAATTAAGTTAAGAGTTAAGAGTTAAAAGTTATAAAGCTCCCAAAGGGTTGACTCTATAAACCAAGAGCCGAGAGCTGAGAACCGAGAACTAATTGCAACATGTAACTAGGAACTAATAAAAAAAGGTGATAAATATGAAAAGAATTTTATTAATATTTATGTGTTTTATAGTTATGTTTTCTACAAATATAAATTCTTATGCCTATGCACAAGAAAAATTAAGACCGCAGCTGAAAGGGTTATCTATAGAATCATATAAAACAATTGATAATACTTACAAAGCTTATAAAAATGGTTCTAATCTTATAAAGAATGTTTCTTTCAAAGATATAAATAACAGCAGATATAAAAGGGATATAATAAAAATGGCAGCACTATCGATTATCAAAGGATATGGGGATAAGAATATAAGACCAAATAAATATGCAACTCTGCAGGAAGCAATAAATTTATTAGTTAGAATGTACGGACTTGAAGGAAAAATACAAACAGACATGGCAGACAGTTTAGGAGAATTTCAAGCTAAAGATATGATAAACAGTTATACAAATGAAGCTTATACTAACACAGCTTTAAAAAATAAAATAATAAGCGAAGATGATAATTACTACAATGGAAATTCATACATAACTCTTGAACAATTATTGATATGGATAGGCAATTTAATAGATTTAAAACCTATTAATGATGATATTCAAATGGTATATAACTATAAGGATTTTAAAGACATTAAGTATAAAGACTTAGGTATGATAGAAGCAGTGCTTCAGGAAGGGATTTATTGTGGCAAAAATGGGTATTTGAGGTTGAATAAAAATATTACTAGAGGAGAACTGATAAGCTTACTAAGTAAAGTTGAAAATAGGCTTTATGCGAAAAGAAAACTTTTGTCTTTTCATGGAATAATTGTAGATAAAAAAAATGAAGTAGTTAATATAAATGGAGAAAATGTATTAAAAATAAAATATCTGATTGTAAATTCAGATGGAAAGATTAATATTATAGAGATTACAAAAGGTTATTTAGAAAAAGACGATGAAAACATAGTGGTATACAAAAATGGAAATTTGAGAGATTATTCTGCATTAAATATAGGAGATGAGATAGAGTATATTGTAAAAAACAATCAAGTTATATATGCAGAGGTAAAAGATAGAACTTCAGTATTAAATTATATAAAAGAAGTACAAAAAAAGAATAAAAAAATAAAAGTTTATAATGGAACAGTAGTTTTAAAAATGTGGGAAAAACACTGGAAAGATAATGATTTTTATTTTATCGATAGATTTACTATAAGAGATAATGATGGAAAAGAATATGACATAATATGTGAAACGGATATAAACAATAATAAAAAGTACGACACAGTAGTATATAAAAATAATCAGTTAGGAGGTACTAGTCTATTAGAAGAAGGAGACGAAGTAGAATACTTTATAAAAGATGATAAATATGTAGTGTTTATTAGAGTAAAAGATATTATGTTTTAAAAAGATGTATGGCTAATTAAAAATTAAAGAATTAGAGTTTTTAAGACTCTAAATAATTTTTCTAGAAACTGAGAGCTGACAGCTGATAGCTTGAACTTTTAAAAAAGCCTTGACTCATAAAACAAATCATTATATACTGTTATAGTTGTTATATAAAAAAAGAGCGCAAATGAGCACCCTATATGGATGGGTGCCCTGCCCCATAACATATAAGAAGCGGATTTAGGTAGGTCACCCCGTAGGGGTGGCCTCACCACTTTTTTGAATAAAAGTTACAAGAATAAAAAAGAGGAGGATATATATCGTGTCAACAAAATACATCTTCATTACAGGCGGAGTAGTATCATCACTAGGAAAAGGTATCACAGCAGCATCTCTCGGACAGCTTCTTAAAGCCAGAGGACTTAAAGTAAGTATTCAAAAATTTGACCCATATATAAATGTAGACCCGGGTACAATGAGTCCATATCAGCATGGAGAAGTATTTGTTACAGAAGACGGAGCAGAAACAGACCTCGACCTTGGACACTATGAAAGATTTATAGACATTAATTTAAGCAAATACAGCAACGTTACCACTGGAAAAATATACTGGTCAGTAATTAGAAAAGAAAGAAAAGGAGAATATCTTGGAGGAACAGTTCAAGTTATTCCGCATATAACAAATGAAATAAAAGATAGAGTATTTAGAGTAGCGAAGGATACTAATCCAGACGTAGTTATAACAGAAATAGGAGGTACAGTAGGAGATATAGAAAGTCTGCCTTTTCTTGAAGCAATAAGACAGATTAAATATGATGTAGGAAAAGAAAATGTAATGTATATCCATGTAACATTAATACCTTATTTGGGAAAAGCAGGAGAATTAAAAACTAAACCAACACAGCACAGCGTAAAACAGCTTAGAGAAATAGGTATTCAGCCAGATGTAATAGTTTGTAGAACAGAAAGACCTATTAGTGATGACATAAAAAATAAGATAGGACTTTTCTGCAATCTTGACCCTAAAAATGTAGTTTCAAATATGGACTGTGATTCGCTTTATGAAGTTCCATTATTATTAGAAAAGGAAGGTTTGCCGCAAATTGTATGCAGTAGATTAAATCTTGAGTGCGGTGAGCCAGACCTTGAAGAATGGAAAAAGATTGTAGAAATAGAGAGAAATCCAAAAAGTGAAGTAAAAATAGCTCTTGTAGGTAAATATGTAGAACTTAAAGATGCATATATGTCAGTAGCAGAGTCGTTAAAACATGCAGGAATAGCTAATGAAGCTAAAGTAAATATAGATTGGATACATTCAGAACACGTTACAGAAGAAAATGTAGAAAAGCTTCTTAAAGATGCTGATGGGATATTAGTACCCGGAGGATTTGGAGATAGAGGAATAGAAGGTAAAATACTAGCAGTAAAATATGCAAGAGAGAATAAAATACCATACTTTGGCATATGTCTTGGAATGCAGCTTGCAGTAATAGAATTTGCCAGAAATGTGATAGGATTAAAAGATGCTCACAGTTCAGAACTAAACCCGGAAACAACTAATCCTGTTATAGATTTAATGCCTGAACAAGAAGATATAGAAGATATGGGTGGAACTATGAGATTAGGAGTATATCCATGTAAAATATACGAAGGAACAAAGGCACATGAAGCCTATGGAGAAGATTTGATATATGAAAGACACAGACATAGATATGAATTTAACAATCATTATAGAGAAATACTTACAAATGCTGGATTAGTTATAAGTGGTATATCACCAGATGAAAGACTAGTAGAAATAATAGAACTTAAAGACCATCCGTGGTTTGTAGCAGGACAATTCCATCCGGAATTTAAATCAAGACCAACAAAAGCACATCCATTATTTAGAGAATTTATAAAAGCAGCACTAAACTTCAAAACAAACAAATAAAAATATGATAAAATAAAGGATATTAACATGTGTTAATATCCTTTATTTTACTTATCACCTGTGTTATTTGTTACCTTTAAAGCAATGACTCTAAGCTGAGAGTCGGTAGCCGAGAGCTGAGAATTTATAGTAGGAGGATACCACATGACTATATCAAAAAAAATACTTAAAGAAATGAATAAGCTTTTTCCACTTCCAGTTCACCCATTTAACCTTCAAAATGAAGGAAAAAAGACATATGCAGAGTGGCAGTTTGAAAAAGGATATGAAACGATAAAATTTTATTTGCCATATACATCATTAGAAGAGATGTTTAAAGATAAAACAGTATTAGATGTAGGCTGTGGAGCGGCAGGGAAATCTCTGTACTATGCCAGTCAGGGAGCAGAAAAAGTATATGGAATTGATCCGGTAAAGAGCTATAAAGAAGAAGCTGAAAAACTTGCAGAAAAGAAGGGATTAAAAGATAAATTTGAATTTATAATAGGAGATGCAGCTAATCTGCCATTTGAAGATGATTTTTTCGATACCATCATATTAAATGATGCTATGGAGCATGTAGATATGCCGGAAAAAGTATTAGACGAATGTTATAGGACATTAAAAAAAGGAGGAAGAGTATACATCAACTTTCCGCCTTACAATCATCCTTATGGAGCACATTTATCTGATGCAATAGGTATACCGTGGGTACACCTGTTTTTTTCTGATAAGACGCTGATAGAAGTATATAAAGATTTAGTAAAAGATTTACCTGACGGACAGAGCAGAATAAACTTTAGAATAAGCAGAGATAAACAAGGCAGAGAATACTTTTCATATATAAATAAAATGACTATAAAGAGGTTTAATAAAATAATAAGCAAGGCAAAATTTGTAAAAAGATACTACAGCGAAGCCCCTTTAAGAAGCATAGTATCATATCTATCAAAACTGCCATTGCTGAAAGAATACTTTGTAAAAATGGTAGTATTTATAGGCGAAAAATAATCAGCTAGAATTACTGAAATTAAGAATTGAAAAACCCTAGAGAATGACCTTAAGCTGAGAACTGAGAGCTGAGAACTTAGAACTGAAAAGGATTGACCTTAATACTTGTAACTTTTTTTGTTTTCTTGCAGGAATTTTACAAAATTTATAGAATATATACTAGCATATTCAGGTTATACTTTATATAGCTGTATAGCTTTGTATTTGCTATGTACAAGCTAACAGCTTATGTAACCTCTATGTAAACAAATGTAATATTACTGTAATGGTATTTAAAAACTTTTTAGAGTATAATTAATTATGTCAAATGAAAAGTCTTGGTGGCCGCCAATAGACACAATATTACAGTTATGTTACATTAGTTTTTATCTGATTGACTGATATATACAGTCAGTGGTATAATCTAGTCTAGAATGTGAAGTTAATCAAAGAGCTTCACTTCTATAGAAATTATGTCTTTCACTTTGTGAGAGGGTGAGTGAATAGACGATTTTAATTAGCCCTTTCAAAAAAGAAAAAACAGAAAAAAAGGAGGAATTTTATAATGAAGAGATTTTTATCTCTAGTGGTGGCACTTACTATGGTGTTAGCACCAATGAGTGCGTTTGCTGCAACTTCAAACTCAATAAACAAAGTGCCAAAAGTTGCAGACGATCATAAGTTTAAGTTAGCAGAGGCACCAATATTAAGAATTGAGGAAGATAATGATAATGAATTTGATGGTCTTGACTCTACAAAACTTGATGATGATAAGCAAGTTTTTAGATTGACTCTTGAAAATGCAGAATGGAATGAAGATGAATTCGAGAGTAATTTTAGTAAAAATTCTGAAGGATATTATGTATTAAGTGGAGGTAGCTATACTAACAGAAATACTGATACTGCTAATAATGCAGTATTTTTGAAAAAAATAGGCAAGAAAACTGTAGAAGCTGTAGTATATGGTGATAATACAGATGATAGTTCAATTTGGTTTAAAATACCTATGCTTGTAGAAATGAAAGGTGAAGGAGAAGCAAAGGTTACAGTTGAGCAAAGAGATAGTTTGGTTTCAAGTGGTACTTATACATTTGCTATAGGAGCAGGTGGAGATACTATAGCAACTATTGATGATGTAGAAGAGTTTACAGATACAGTAACAATTGATGACATTAGAATTGATGAGACAAGTGCAGGTGCAATTGATGGTCCTACAAATTATATTAAGTTAAAATTACCTTCAGATTTCGAATGGTATACTACTCCGTCAACTAGTGATATAGTTTGTACTGCTGGATTAGATAAAGCAAATGCAGAAGATGTAGAAAAAGAAGATGATCGTACTTTAAAAATTAAAATTAAAGATATAGAAGATAAGGATAGTAGAAGCACAAGAGGAACAATTTACATTAAAAATCTTCAAATTACTGCTAAAAAAGATGCTGATTTTGGAGATGTAGAAGTATCTATAAGTGGTGGAGATGGAATATCAGATTCAGATTTAGTTGTAGCAAAATACTGCGACTATGATGTAACTGTAAAAGCTGATGGAGAGCCTAAAGAGTTAGTAGCAGGAGAATGGGATTCTGATTATAAAGATGATAAATTTGAATTACAAACTTTAGTGATTGAGGAAAAAGTTGCAAATGCATGGTTAGGTGAAAGAAAAACTAGAATAGAATTCCCATCATGGGTAAAAATATTAGGTGTTAAATATGAAAATGATTCTGAAGATGTTGGAACATTAAAAGGATTTCCTGTAGAAGATGGAGATTTGACTAGGGGTAATGCAAAAGAATTTTTGGAAAATCAAAAAGATGATAACTATGTAGAGTTTACAGCTCCAGATAAGTCAAAAACAGAGGAAGGCGAACTTTATTTAACATTCTATGTATCTGTTGAAGCAGGACATTCTGGAGATATTACTGCAAAAGTTACTGGTAGAAGTTTACCAGATGATTATGAAGTAGTATTAGGTAAAGCTGTTGCTCCAGTAAAAGTAAAAGCTGAAGGAGCAGAAGTAAGAACAGGTATTAAAGAACAAGAAATAGGCGATATAACTATTACTGAAACAGTTAAAGAAGCAATTAAAAAAGCTGATTTAAAAATAGTATTAGATGATGATGTTTATTGGACAGATGTTCCAAAGATAGAAGTTGTTAAAGGTAACTTAGACTTAGATGTAGAAGGAGCAAAAGTTGATGATAATATCTTAACAATTCCTGTGGATAGCGAAAGTACTAAGCCATCTACTATTAAGCTATCAAATATCAAAGTTGATTTAAATCGTGTAGTTGCTGAAGGAGATATAAAAGTTAAAATTCAAGGAGATGCTGTTGTAGAAAATTATAGTGACGATTCTAAAAAATTAGATAATGGTTACTTTGATGAAGATACTGCAGCAGAAACAGTAGTAGCAACAGTAATCACTCCAGCTGATAGAGATACTAGAGCTAGAGCAGAAGTTAAATTCCAAATTGGTTCAAAAGAATACCAAGTTGGAGATGAAATAAGAACAGCTGACGTTGCTCCATACATCAAAGATGGAAGAACTATGCTTTCAGTAAGATTCGTTGCTGAAGCTATGGGAGTACCATCAGAAAACATCGTATGGAATGGTGAAGCTAGAACAGTAACTATCTTCAAAGGAGATAGAATTGCTCAGCTTACTATAGGAAGCAACATCCTTACTGTAAACGGAACTAAAGTAGTAATGGATACAGTTGCAGAAATTAAAGACGGAAGAACTATGCTTCCAATCAGATTTATCGCACAAGCTCTTGGAGCAGACATTTCTTGGGATGGAAGCACTAGAACAGTAACTATCAAGTAATAGACTTATAAGAAAATTTTAGGAATTAAAGTAGAGCCTTTCATGAAAGAAGGGCTCTACTTTTCATATTTATACTGGCAGGAGGGACAGTAGATGAATCATAAAATCAAAAGAGCCGTATGTTTAGCATCTATTTCAGCACTATTTTTTGCAGCTCCATTGAGCAGTTTTGGAGAGGAATATTTTAAAACTGATTTTGATACATCAGATAATAGAGTAAAAGCTGTATTCAAAATAAATAGCAGAGAGTACAGTATAGGAGATATAAAAAAGAGTATAGATTCTGCTCCATATATAAAAGATGGAAGAACTATGCTTCCGGTGAGATATGTTGCTGATGCAGTAGGGATAGATGAAAAAGATATAGTGTGGAATCCAGAAGATAAAACAGTAACGATATTTAAGGGCGATAAAATAATACAGCTTACTATAGGAAGCAATATACTTTCTACGGACGCAGAAAAGATTACTATGGATACTGAAGCGGAAATAAAAGATGACAGAACTTTTGTTCCGGTAAGCTATATAGCAAAGGCATTAGGAGTAGAAGTAGATTGGGACGATACAGATAAAGAAGTTACTTTTTATTTAGATAGAGAAATAAAAAAAGAAGCTGAAGAAAATTCAAAATCAAATTATGATTATGATTTAGATATGCTTTATAAAAAAGCATTAGAAAGCAGTAATGAATACAAGATAGCTCAGGCTACTTTAGAAAAAAATGAGATACTTAAAGATGATGCAGAAGACGACCTTGATTATATTCCAAGTATAGGGGAAACCCCGGCTGGTTCTCCTGCTGAAGCTTTGGCAAGTGGTACATTCTTAAAAGTAGAAAACAGCAGGATAGAGTACAGAAAAGCTAAGAAAGATTTAAAAGCATTAAAAGATAAAATAAATTATCAGGTAAAGAGTGCATATTATGATGTAATAAAAGCTCAAAACAGTTTAGATATAGCTAAAGAAGCTTTAAACCTATATAAAAAATCAATGGAGCAGTCGCAGTTAAAATATAAGCTTGGGATTATAAGCAAGACTGAAGAAACTAAGGCTGTAAAAGAATATGAAAAAGCTAAAGAAACTTATGAAAAAGCATTAAAAAATTTAGATATGAAGTATCAAAAGTTAAATAAACTTGTAGGGTTTGAACCGGAAAAGAGATATGTTTTAGATACTTCATTAAAAGTAAAATTAAATGATGATAATGACCCTGAAAGTCATATTGGAGGAATAATAGAGGAAATACCTGATATATGGTATGCAGAGCAAAAGGCAAAATTAGCAGGATTAAGTGTAGATGTATATGTATTTAATGTGGGAAATCCGCCTTATGCTGCGGCTGAATTAGATGAAAAAACTGCTAAAATGACTGTAGCAGAAGTTAAAAAGAATACAAAACAAAGTCTCAGAGATTTATTTAATAGTATGAAAATATTAGAAAAGCAGTATAGAGAGCAAGTGGCAGAACTTGAAAAGGCAAAAGAAGATTTAGAGACAGCTGAGCTTAATTTTAAAGTTGGCAATACTATAGAGTTAGTTGTAGATAAGGCAAGATTAAATTATGATATGATAAAAAATGATATAAAAAATACTATAATGGATTATGATTTGTTAAATATGGTTTACGAAAAGCCTTGGGTTTCATCTGGACAATAAATAGTATTGGGGGAGGGATATTGTGAAAAGGACAAAAAAGTATAGTTATTTTATGATAGGAATGATTGTCGGCATTTTGATTTCAATAGCAGGAGTTGCATTTGCTGATGGCTTTAGTCAAGTAAGAGTATGGCTTGCAGGAGATTTAACTTTTAAATTCAATGGGATGAAAAAGAGACTTCCTTATGGACAGACTTCTTTGATATATAAAGATAGAGTTTATGTACCTGCTAGATTTATAGCTGAAAATATTGGAGCTAAGGTCAAATGGATAGCAGAGAGCAGAACTATTGAAATCAACTATAATGAAAGAGAATCAGTTAAAAAAGAGGAAAAGGAAGAAATAACTTCTGATAAATCTGTAGAAGATAATGTTAAGAAAAATGATGATTATGATAAATTGCCTATAACACAAAAGTTTGATGAAGCGTATATAACAATCACAGGTCTTCATTTTGATAAAGATATGTTGAGAATATATCTAAAAGTAGAAAATAAAGGAGATGTTCCAATACAAATTGATCAGATAGCTACTAAGATGATAGTAGACGACAAAGAATATTTCCAAGATGACTTAACTAATGTTTTATTTCCTTATGATAGAATATGGTTTAATGATATAAAAAAAGATGATGAAATTAAAGGCGAAATAAAAATGCCTCCAATAGATAAAGATACTAAAAAATTATCTGTATTTATAAAAGTAAGAGAAAATAATTTATCTAAAAAAGAAAAAGTTATCAGATATGATATAGATTTAGAAGATGAAAATAATTAAGGCATCTAATTTTAGATGCTTAATTTTTTCTAGTTAAATATTACTATTTTATTACAAAAGTGAAAATAATAGAGGATATTTTCGATATATATAGAATTTTAATAAGTGAAAAATACTACGGAAAAACATCTTACAAAGGAGGATTTTATAAAATATGAAAAAGAGATTAATTGCTCTGTTGACAGTTCTTATGATATTCAGCAGTACAGTATGTGGATTTGCTGCTGTTAAGTTTTCAGATGTCAGCAGTAATCACTGGGCAAGAACTTTTATTGAGAAGATGGCAGATAAAGGCATTATAAAAGGATATTATGATAGCGTTAAGGGAGTTAAGGTTTTTAAACCTGAAAGTCCTGTTACATATATAGAAGCAGTTCAGATGATATATAATACTTTAAAAGCGTCTGATAAGCTTAAGAGTGAAAGTGGACTGGATACTAAATATGATGTAATTTTGAAAAATCTAAATATTCCAACTTGGTCTAAAAGAGCTGTGTCATATGCTTTAGAGTATGATATAATAACTTTTAATGAGCTTAGAAGCTTTATGAATGGTAAAATAGCAAAGTATGCTCGTAAAGTTGATATAGCAGTATTTTTAGGAAGGGCTATAGGCGTAGATGGTAATTCCAGCAATATATATACTTTACCTTTTATAGATTCAGAAATGATAATTGGAAAAGCTATTCCATATGTAGATTTTCTCACAAAGAAAGGAATAATCAAAGGAGATTCTTCAAATAAATTTAATCCTAACAGTATAGTAAATCGTGCTGTAATGGCAACTATGTGCTCAAAAGTATATGATTATCTTATTTCACATGAAGAAGTTTTGAATAAGGAAGATGAGATAAAAGATTCAAATGGAGATACTCTTATTAATGATAATAAGAATAATGAATCAAATGAGTCAGATAATAAAATTTATGGAGTTATAGATTATATAGCTGAAGATACAGATATGATAGTAATAAAAGATTTAGAAGGAAATACAAAAGTTTATAATTTAAAAGGTGTTTCTATAAGAAAGAAAGGTAGAAAAGTTCGTATTGATGATTTGAAAAAAGAAGAAGAAGTTGAACTTGTATTTGATAAAGGAAAACTTAAAGAAGTTAATGTAACTAATTCTAAAGTATATTTTGAAGCTAAAATAGAGAAAATAGTTGATTTTGATGATTACTACCTTCTAAAGACTAGAAATGCTGACAATCTTCTTATAAAGAAAGATTTTAAAGTAGATGATGAAACAGTTATATATTATGGTGATGACAAGGTTTCTATAGGAAGAATAGAAGAAGGAGATTATGCTGTAATCAAGCATATTGGAGATAAAGCACTTGAGATACAATTGAAGTCTGAAGAACAGGTATATGATGGTATTCTTGAGTCAGATGTAATATTTAAAGATAAACCAGAGCTTAAAATAAGATTGAATAATAATAAAGTATTAGAATTTGAAATAGATGATAAAGCTTATATAAGAAGAGACCGCAGAAAAGCTGATTTAGATGATTTATCAAAGGGAGATATAGCAACAATAACTGTGCAGTACAATAAAATAGTTGAGATAATAGCTAGTAGTAGAAGTGAAAAAGATAAAGATGAAGGTAGAATAAAACAGATAGTAATTGGAACTCCATCTAAGATTACGATAGTAACTGATGATGACGAGGAAGCAACTTATGAAGTAGCACGAGATGTAGATGTAGAGATTGATGATGAGGATGCAGAGTTAAATGATTTAGATATAAATTATTATGTAAAACTTGATATAGAAAATGGAAGAATTGTTGAAATTAGAGCTGAAAAATCTAAGAGTGATACAAATATAACAGGTAGAATAGTTAAAATTTATAAAGATTATGATAGATTGACAGTTAAATATTATGATAAAGTAGAAGATAGATATAAGAGAGTTTCTGTTATAGTATCAGACAAGACGAAGATAATATCTTCTGATGGAGATTCAATAAGATTAGGTCATCTTAAAAGAGATGTTCAAATATTTGTCAGCGGATATTTTGATGAAGACATATTTGTAGCAGATAAGATAATTGAGTTAGAATAATAAAATCCCCTACCTATTTAATAGGTGGGGGATACTCTTTTAACGGTAATATTCATATTTTTTTTCTAATTCATTATCACTATCATCCCATATATATCTGGCAATTCTATCATCATCTCTATCGTATACAATAACTTCTATATCTTCATTAAATTTTCTATCAATTTCACGGCATATATCTTCGATAAATTCTCTAAAATCGCTTTTATCTCTATCTTTCCAATCATCAGAGTTTCTATCAAATCTGCCGTACATTTTTACAATAATATCGTCATTAGAATCTTGATATAGTCTATAATCCTTAAAATATAAATCTTCATCGTCATCATATCTGTCATATTTATCTTCTAATAAATCTTCTAAGTCATCAAGCAAATCATCATCATTTCTATATGTCTTTCTGCTTGAAGTTGAGCTTTTGAGCATTGCAAGTTCAGCTTCTTTTTGTGCAAGTTGAAATCTTAAATTATTTATCTCTAAATTTTGTCTATCCAATTTGTATTTAAGTGCACTAAGAGATAAGTTTCCATCAATAGAAGCTAAAGAATAAGTGTTGCTCTGACTGTCCCATTGAATACTTAGCCCCATATTTCTAGCTAAATCGTTTAAAGATATATATGCATTACCATTATAAATAAAAGGTGCATTTGTAAATGTCCACTGTTTACCATCCATATAAATTTTAATATCATAAAACCATGCAGTTATATTTTGGCTGTAAGTGCTTCCAATTGAAATGGTAAAGCCTAGTATAAAGATAAAAATTAGCGAAAGAATTAAAATCTTTTTTTTCATACTTAATTTACCCCCTATAAGTAAAAAATTTATAGTTATTAGTTAATTTGACATATCTGATTATCTATTATTATATCGGAAAAATTATACAAAATCATTAATTTAATGAAATTGAAATAACAATTTTACTAAATATTTGGTAAAATAATACATGTGGGAAGTTATATAAATTTTACATAATATTTTGCCGATATAAAGAGTGAGGAATTGAGTGGAAAAAACTTTGAAGGGAGATATTTTATGAGTGCATATAGATATATGGGAAAGAGATTATTTTTTTTAATAGTTGTGATGTTAATATCAAATTTAATTATTCAGCCTTTGAATGTATATGCTTTAGATGATCAATTAGAGGGTGATAGTAAGGAACCTGAGTGGACGAAAAAGGCTGAAATAGTTTATAGAGAAAATACAGTTGAAGGAAAAGTATATAGTGATGAAGAAGAAAAAATTATTTTTACATTTGAAAATATTTTATCTCCGGGTCCATCAACTCCAATAGTTTTATATTCTGATTCGGAACTAATGCTTTCTACAACTTATCAAGAAGTTTATGGAGATGATTTTAAAAATATAAGTTTTGCAAATGAAAATATAGGCAGCATAGGTATATCTAAAATAGTATTTGATTATTATTATGAAGATGATATTAAAAAGACTAAAATATACATATATCCTAAAGAAGCATTGAGGTATGGAGAAAATTATTCTTTAAATATTGATGGCAGTACATTTCAGACTAAAAGTGGAGAAAGTCCAAAAGATATAAAAGTAGAATTATTTATAAGCGATACAGCAGAGTATAAGATAAAACAAACTTATCCTGAAAATAATGCTTCATGGTGTGATGAAAAGAGGCTTAAGCATGATAAGACAGATGATTTTGTATCTGATTATTTCTTTATAAAAATTACTTTATACGATGAAAATGGAAATTTAGAGCTTAGTAATATAGCTTCTGTTAAAAATATACAAGTTAAGCCTGAAGGAACAGATTCAAATTTTTTAGATTCTAGTTTTATAAGTAAAATAGAAAGTGTACAAGATGCTGTTTATAAGCAGGAAAAAATAGATAACTTTTTATTTGTAAAAAATACTGCTGATAAAACAGCAACGCTTTATATACCAGTAAAACAACTTTTGTCAGGAACTAAGTATATTGTAAGTATACCATCCGGTGTTTTCTATTTTCCGGGAGATAAATATGGAAATCTTTCTATAACGTGGTCTTTTATGACTTCAACAGAGCCTGTTGTTGCAGATGTTGTGACAGCTACCGTTTCAGAAGATTATGATGAAGATGAGCCTATATACATACAAGGTGATTTTTTCTACGAAGATGGTATTGAAGATAATAAAAGCGTGTATATAGGTGAAGAAAGGGCAGAAAGAGTAAATGTAATAGAAAAGACTGTACTTGAAAATGGAGTAGAAGTTGTTAAAAAATATTTAGAAGTTTATCTTCCAGATGGTTCTGACAGATTAAGACCCGGTATATACAATATAGAAGTAAAAAATGATTTTAATCATACTACTAAAATTTTAGCAGTACTTAGTGTAGTAGAATCAGGAGAATATGTACCTAATGAAGATTATAAAATTAAAAAAGAAGAAAGAGAAGGAGAAGTAAGAGCAAGTATAGATGTAAGTGAAGACACACTGATGCTTAGCTCAAGTTATGCTGATGACAATTATTTAAAGTTAGATTTAGATGAATTGATGGGTGAGGAAGTATTCTTAAGAAAAATAAAATATACTGCAGATAAGGGAGATGTACTTGATATTTTAGAAACAAAATCTACTTGGGCTGATATAAGTCTTTATAAAGTTAGATTAGATGATAATAAAACTAGAGATGATATAATTATAGAACTTGGAAGGATAAACCCTACTCTTGAAAAATCACTAAAATATAAATTGTTTGGAAAAGTAATAAAGTCTGATTTTATAAAGGTATCTGGTGAAAATTATAAAATAGACAGCGTATTTTTGAGAATACCTTTTAAAAACAGCAGTGGAAAACATTTGAAAGTTTTAAGATATGATGAAGCAACCAGAAATTTTTATGAAGAAGAGTTTTCTGTAGATTTGGTGGAAAAAAGAGTAAATGTAAAAAGCATTTCTAAAGGTATATTTGTAGTAGTAGAAGGTTAAGGTGGTGAGTTAAAATGAATATATTTAAAAGAATTTTGGCAGTAGTAGTTTCGCTGATAATGATTTTTACAGGACTGCCTTTAAGTGATATTTTAGCTTATGGATTTGACTCACAAAATTTTAAAGTTGATAAAGTTGAAATATATAAAGTTTATGATAGAAATAGAAATCCAAAAAGTATGATACTTAGTATTCGAGGAGTAAATTTAAAAGACGCACAGATATTTATAAATACAGATGTAGGAGCATATATACCTTTGACTGACAGGCAAATTAATGAAGAATATTTGCTTCAATTTGGATTAAATGAAAATCAAATAGGAAAGACAATTTTAATTGGCAATGTTTCTATAGAGATTAATGAAGGTGAAATGCCTACTCTTTCTGGAATTACAAGAACTGTTGAGAGAGGAAAAGATGACCTTGTAATTAGTGGAGCTAATTTAGATAAAATCAAAGATAATGATGAGATAAATGCAAGATATGGTAAAGGAAGTTCTCAAACTTATTTTGCCCCATCATATTTTAATGATTCTTCACAGGTTACTATACCTAAGCCTACAGGTGAATTAGGTCTTCAAAATATAGTATTTGAAAAGAAGACAACTGTAAAGAAAGATTTTCCGGAGTATGCAGATACAGATGTTTCTGTAGAAGTAAGATATACTTATGAAGACCAGTTTAGATTTGTAGATGAATTATCTAATTTAAGTGATTTAAATATATTCCCAAATAGAGGAGAAAAGGGAGACAAGGTATATTTTACTGCTAAAACTTTAGATAATTATGATGTATTTTTTCTTAAAAAAATAGATGGTACAGAACCATATACAAGAGAAAACATGGGAAAAAATAAGACTTTCAAGCAAGATTCCGGTGCAAATGAAGATGAAGATGTTCTTACTGTAGAAGTTCCAGACATTGAAATAGGGGAGTATTATATAGTACTTACTAATGCAATATCAGATAATGGAGACCCTATGGAAGAAATAAATCAAACTTATGTTGTAAGAGTTGACAACAGCGACCCTTCATCACCACCAGAAAAATTTTATGTAATAGATGGAAGTACAAAACCTTCTATATTAGGTGTGCAGCCTAATAGTGGACCGGATACTGGACAAAAGACTACGATAACCGGAGAATTTTTAGGAACTTTAAAAATACCAGAATTTAAGCCAAATGATGAAAGTAAGTTTACTGCAAGAGTAGAAAGTCCTATAGGAGATGCTGATAAAGAAACTTTAAAAATTTCATATGATGATGACGATATACAAGGTAATGTCATAGGAAAATATAGAGATTTTGATGTTGAAAGCGTTGAGAGGACCATATCTGTTATAATAGGAGGTAGAGCTACTTTTGCAGCTGATAGTTCAGGAGAAAAGTACGATTATAGTTTTACAGATACTTTAGATACGATACAGATTTTCACACCGCAGATAAATGATGCAGAAGAAAATCCAGTTAAGGATGTAGTTATTGAAATAACAACTACATTTAAAACTTCTGATGGTAAAAGTATTGTTTTAAAAGATAGGGCAGAGATGAAAGATGGATATACTTATGTGCCAAGCAAAATTACTCCAAAGATAAAAGAAGTAGTTCCAAATAAAATTCATGTTGAAAAAAGTGGAGACAAATACAGTCCAAAGGAGATTACTATAGGTATATATGGAGAAAATTTTACTGTCCATAAGTTTGTATACGGAGATGACAATACAGAAATTACAAGGTATCCAATAATAGATTTAGGTCCTGAAATTCATCTTAACCCAAATGAAGACAGTACTATAGAGTTAAAAGTTTTTAATGAGCAGGGACAAGAGTTAGATGGAACAGAAGGATTAGAAATGGGCAGTAAAATACTTGTTAAAATACCTGCTAATAAATTAATTACAAATTTAGGTAAGACTTATGTTAGAGTTACAAATCCTGTGAGAAATTCTTTAAATCCGGGTATTTATGACCAGCTAGCTGATGCTATAATGTTTGTTTTGCCAGCGGAAAATAAAATACCTGTTATAAGTGAAGTTACGCCTAATGTAGTTACAGTAGATGGTGGAGAAGAAGTTTGTATAGAGGGTAGCAACTTTCAGGATGGAGTAAAAGTATTTATAGATGGTATGGAAGTAGAAAATATAAAGAGGTCAGAAGATGGTAAAGAGATAACTTTTACTGCACCTCCCGGTAGAGAAGGAGAAACACAACTTATAGTTATGAATGTAGAAGGCGGTATGGATACATATCCTTTTACTTATGTTACAACTTATACAAATCCAAAGATAATAGATTTTTCACCGAAAAAAGGTAATACGGGTACTTTAGTAGTTGTAGAAGGAGATAATTTTCTAAAACCGGATCCTACTGCAAGCGAAGATGAAATATTTAAACTTATAGGCACCAGAATACTTTTAGAGGGTAAAGATATAAATGAGTACAATAGAGATCCTGAGACTAGAAAAATAGAGCTTACTAAGTACTCGGCACCTTCAGGAAAAGAGCTTATAAAACTTACTTTAGATGGTAGTGTAGAGGCTGAAGATTATTATCACAGTATAGTTTTAAAAGATGAAGAAAATAAAAAGTTTTATATTGTAGATGTGGATGCAGATGGTAATGTAGTAATAAGTGATGGAGTTAATGAAAACTATAAAATAATAAATGATGGCGGCAGTTTAAAAGCAGAAAGAGAAGGTGTAGGCTTATTAGATGTCAGTGTATATTCTGATAAGATAACTATAGGAACTAAAGAACTTTTGATTATGACTCCATTCTTAATACAAGATGGAGAAATTGTTGGAGATAATGTAAAAGTATTCAGTAAAAATAAAATATATTTTAAAGTTCCTATTCTCAATGTTGATGGTTATTATGATGTTACGGTAGTAAATCACGATACAAAAAAGGATTCAAAAATAGATGAAGAAGGATTTTATTATTATAGACAGCCTCAATCTAATCCCGAGATAACAGAAATAGAGCCATCTCAAGGTTCTACAGAAGGTGGATATAGTATAACTATAAAGGGAAATGAGTTTGTAGATGATGGAACGAATAAAACTAAAGTAATAATAAATGGTATAGAAATATCTGAAGAAGATATTTGGGTAAGTATAGATGGTAAAGAGATTTCGGTAGTAGTCCCACCTTATCCCGGAGATTTGAGAAAGGAATACGATACGGATAGATTAACTGTACCGGTAGTTGTAGTAAATCCTGATGGTGGAAGTGCAAGTAAAGAAGATGGTTTTACATATGTAGTACCCATAAGTAATCCGCAAATATCAGAAGTTTTTCCTAAGAATGGGAGTGCAGCTGGTGGAGATATAGTAGAAATATCTGGTACTGATTTTAGATATTTTGAACCTTATGATGATGACAATAGAGACCAAGAAAGAAATTCAGATGAAAAGTTTCAAAATTTAAATAAGACTTTTGAAGATGAAAATGGTATAAGTAATGATTGGGATGACCTTTTAAAAAATCCAGTTAGAGATAATGTAGATTTAAGAGAACCTAAAGATATAGATCATAAGATATTTGATAAATATTATTCATCACCTATACTTCCTAAAGTTTTCTTTGGAGGAAAAGAAGCTAAAATAGTTGAATTTGGTGTGGGATATATAAAAGTTATAACTCCTCCAAATGAAGCTGGAGAAGTAGACCTCTATATAGTAAACAATGATTCTGGAGTATCTAATAAAGTTAAGTTTACTTATGAAGCTTCTAATCCAATTATAAAAGAGATAGTTCCAAATGAAGGAAGAAAGCAAGGGAAAGATAAAATAGAAATATCTGGTGAAAATTTTAAAGAAAGCAGTATGAATATATATGGATATGATGAAAGTAATAATATTCATCTAAATACAAAATTTATGACAAAGGTTAGATTTGGAGATATAACAAATAAAGATATTCCTAGAGATGAAGAAAATTCAGGTCTTATAAATAACGGCAGAACTACGGTAAAGTTCGATGGTGGACTTACTGTAGAGTACAATGCAAATGATAAGATATTGAATGTCAGGATAGAATCTGGGGATAGTATTTATGAAATTCCCGAAGGCATACATGGTTATGAGGGTTCTGAAGTATATATACCGGTAAGTATGTTAAAGGATAAAAGCGGGAATATATATGCTGGATATGAGCTTATAAGAGTTTATGTAGATGATAGAAGGCTTTTTGTGGAAAGAGGTTATGCTCCTGAAGTTATCTATGAAAGTTCTGGGAAGATTATAGCTATTAGTCCAAGTTATTATACTATAGGAACTGTTTCACTGACTGTTATTAATCCTGATGGTGGAGAGGCTAAAGGAGAGTTTACATATAAAAACCCGGATAGCAAACCTAGAATAACTGATATAACTAAAGATGGCAGACCGCCTATTCAAATAGAAGATAATGGAATTATAAAGAGGGTTATAGAGGTAACATATAAAGGTGGTAATATTATTAGTATTATAGGAGATGATTTTAGAGAAAATGCAATTATTAAAATAGGAGATATACTTACATTAGAGCCAAGTAATATAGATTATAGTCTTCCGGGTAAGATGACATTTACGATGCCTGCAGTTTCAGAGGATAATACGCAGATATTGTATAGAGTCGTAGTAGTAAATGAAGATGGTGGTGTAGCGTCTTCTGATGAAGCACAGCCGCCTATATATATAAGGTTTATTAAAGTGGAGACTTCTCCATCTATAGAAGAAGTAACTCCTAATGTTGGACCTGCTAGTGGAGGAACTGAAGTTATTATAAAAGGTAAGAATTTTATAAAAGAAATGGAAGGAAGAAATTTATCTGTATTCTTTGGAGAGGTTAAAGTTCCTGATGAAGATTTTGAAGTGATTGATTATAAAACTATTAAAGTTTATAAAACGCCTCCAAATACAGCAGGAACGGTAGATGTAAAGGTAGAAAATCCAGATGGAGCATTGTCAAGTCCTTCGGGAAGTTTTACTTATATAAGCAGTCCAAAAGTTATTGCAGTAGTAGACCCAAATGATTCTTATGAAACTGCTAGAATAAGAAGTATATCTGTAAAGGGTGGACAAAAGGTAAAAATAAAAGGTTCTGGTTTTATAGAAGGAGCTAAAGTAGTGTTTGCTCCTGAAATAGAAAAAATTGAAAGTGATGAAAATGCTTCAGGAGATACTATTTATATAAATGGACTGGCTTATAGATTAGTAAGTGGAAATTATGCTACAGAAATAGAATTTATAGATGGTGAAACTCTAACAGTAGTTACTCCTGAAGGGAAATTGAATACAAAGGGTGTTATTGTTATAAATCCAGATGGAGGAGCTACTCAGGTATATGAAGATATTATATATGGACTCCCTGAAGTTGCTTCACCTAGTGGAGTTAGTGCAGAGTTAGTATATGATAGATATATAAAAATACATTGGAATGAAGTTGCTGATGTCAATGAATATGAAATATATGTAGTTAAAAATGATAGGGAATATGAATTTATAGGAAGTACTAAACTTACATCATTTTTATATGAAGAATTAGAGCCGCATACACGCTATAAGTTTGTAGTAAAAGCTATAGGGGAATATGGTTCTTCTAAATATTCTGAAGAAAGTAATGAGGTTAAAACGGGCAGGAGAGTTGGTCCGGAAGATGATGATGAAGGACTTGTTGAAAACAGTAAATTTGAAAAAATAGGGAATATAGCACAAGTAATTATAGGAACTAGTGATTATGATGATGAAGATATAGTTATAGATTTGACAAAGGGAAATTTAGTTGGCAGTAAAGAAGTAGTTATCAGTATGCCGGCAGAGGTTGTAGCTAGTACTGATGCAAAGGATATAATAGTAAATGGAGAAGATTTTCGTGTTAAATTTAATCCAAAGTCTTTTTACAGCAGTAAAATAGATGATAATAAAAGAGATGAAGATAGCGGAGTAAGGTTTACTATTAAGCCTTCTGAAAATATAAACATGATAGGAAATAGTAAGAGTTTATCTTCTGTTTATGAATTAAGTGCTGATATATTTATTGGAAGTGAAATGTTTGAGATTTCGTATTTGATTGCACCAGTAGAGGTTACATTAGATGTGGATATAGCGAAGGCTAGAATGAGAAAGATGAAGGCTGTTTCTTTGAGTCTATATGATTCTTATGAAGATAAATGGATACCGATAGCTATGGCAAGTGACGGCGATATGTCGGTAACTGGTTTAGCAGATAGTTTGGGTAAGTTTACAATAATAGGAAGTAGAAAATAGTGGACAGAATATTTCTGTCTGCTTTTTGTTTTTTATTGAGGGGAGTGTCTTAAAGTGATATAATAGCGGAAAGGGGGGGATATTGTGGATGATAAAACATTTGAACTGCTTGAAAAGCTGTATGTAGAATTTATTAAGTTTAAAGAAGAGATGATGGAATTTAAGGAAGAAATGACAGAATTTAAAGAAGAAATGATAGGTTTCAAAGAAGAGATGACAGAGTTTAAAGAAGAAATGGTAGGCTTCAAAGAAGAGATGACAGAATTTAAGGAAGAAATGATAGGTTTCAAAGGAGACATGACAGAGTTTAAGGAAGAAATGGTAGACTTCAAAGAAGAAATGACAGAATATAAGAAAGATACTAATGGTAGATTGATTAGACTGGAAATTGCAATTGAGGAAATAAGAGATAAGGCAACAGAGGCTTTAGAAGCATTTGAGGTTTTATCAGAAACAAATAAAAAACAGCATGAAGAAATAATGAGAGAATTAAAGGGAGAAATTAGTGTTATAGAACTTGCAGTAAAGAGAAAAGCAACTTAAAAAAGAATATAAAATTCAAAGTCAATCCTCATAGTTAATAGAGGATTTTTTTTTCTTTTATAGAATATATAAAAAATAGAAAATTTTTATATATTATAAAATTAATTGGGGGTATGAGAAATGGAAAAAGCAATGATTAGAGTGAGGATGAGTATGCATGATGCTCACTATGGTGGCAACTTAGTTGATGGAGCAAAGATGCTTCAACTATTTGGAGATGTTGCTACAGAACTGCTTATAAGACATGATGGTGATGAAGGTCTGTTTGCAGGTTATGAAAGTGTTGAATTTACTGCACCTGTTTATGCAGGAGATTATATTGAAGCAGTAGGTGAGATAATTAAAGTAGGAAATACTTCAAGGAAGATGAAATTTGAAGCTAGGAAAGTAATAGTTCCAAGACCAGATATAAACGAGTCAGCATGTGATGTGCTAGATGAGCCTATAGTAGTTTGTAGAGCAGTAGGAACATGTGTAGTACCAAAAGATAAACAGAGGAAATAGTTACAAGTTATGTGCTTTAGGTATTATGCTGAATTTTAAAACAAAAAAAATTAGAAATTAGAGTGAACAAAAGGTTAGGAGGAAAGTTTATGGATAAGCTCATAATTACTGCTGCTCTTACTGGTGCTGAGGTTACTAAAAAACAGCAGCCAAATCTTCCCGTTACACCCGATGAAATTGCTGAGGCTGCTTATGAATGTTATAAGGCAGGGGCTTCTATAGTACATGTGCATGCTAGAGATAAGGATGGCAATCCAACACAGTCTTATGAAGTATATAAAGAAATAAAAGAAAAAATAGAGGCAAAGTGTAATATTATAGTTCAGCCTTCAACTGGAGGTGCTGTTTGGCATACTGCAGAAGAAAGATTAGAGCCTGTTGAATTAAGACCTGAAATGGCTACTTTAAGTTGTGGAACTTGCAATTTTGGACCAGATGTATTTATGAATTCAGAAGAATATATAGAAAAATTTGCATCTAGAATGAAAGAATTAGGTGTGAAGCCTGAAATAGAAGTTTTTGAAAGAGGAATGATTCAAAATGCCATTAGATTAGTTAAAAAAGGTCTTATAGATATGCCGCTGCATTTTGATTTTGTACTTGGTGTACCCGGAGCTTGTCCCGGAACACCTGAAGATTTGATGTATATGGTTAGAAGTATTCCTGAAGGCTGTACTTGGACTGTGGCAGGTATAGGAAGGGCAGAATTGCCTCTAGCTGTTATGGCAATAATTTTAGGAGGACATGTAAGAGTTGGATTTGAAGATAATATATATTATTCAAAAGGAGTATTAGCTGAGTCTAATGCACAACTTGTGGAGAGGATAGTAAGAATAGCTAAAGAATTAGGCAGAGAAGTAGCTACACCTGATGAAGCAAGAAAGATATTAAATATAAAGAAAAGATAGTTAAATATATAAAAATATGACATTTGACATTTTGATATGGTAAAGTATATCTGTTATAATTAGATTGAGTAGTGGAAAGACTAAAATATACAGTTAATGTTAAAGGTAGGTGTAGATAGTGAAGTTATTTATTGATACTGCTAATATAGAAGAAATTCGAGAAATAAGTGAATGGGGAGTTTTAAGTGGAGTTACAACAAACCCTTCACTTATTGCCAAAGAAGGAAGAAAAGATTTTGAAGAGGTTATTAAAGAAATTACAGATATAGTTGATGGTCCTATAAGTGCAGAAGTTGTAGCTGAAAGAGCTGAAGATATGATAAAAGATGGAGAAAAGTTAGCTAAACTTCATAAAAATGTAGTTATAAAAATTCCTATGACTAGTGAAGGATTAAAAGCAATAAAAGGATTAAATGAAAAGGGAATAAAAACAAATTGTACTTTGATATTTTCAGCAAATCAAGCTCTTTTAGCAGCTAAAGCAGGTGCTTCATTTGTAAGTCCATTTATAGGAAGAATGGATGATATAGGTAATGAAGGTATGAATTTGATTAGAGAAGTAGCTGATATATTTGCTATTCATGGAATAGATACAGAAATTATAGCGGCAAGTATAAGACATCCTATGCATGTTACACAAGCAGCTCTAGCAGGAGCTCATATAGCAACACTGCCATATAAGGTGCTTAAGAGTATGCTTACACATCCGCTTACAGATAAGGGTATAGAAAAGTTTAATAAAGATTGGGAAAAAGTAAAATAAGAAATAAAATAAGAAAAAATAAGAAATCTGAGGCTTAGCCTCAGATTTTTTTTCTTTTTTTTAATTGAAAACTATTTACAAAAACTAAAAGAGATGATATACTTTTATTAAATAAATGATAATAATTATCAATCTCAATTATAGATTAAGAGGTGAATTTCACAATGAATAAATGTACTGAAACCTGTATTTTGTCCTACAAAAAAAATGATGACTTTATTGGACGAATTGTTGGAATACTAGGTCCAGTACTTATGGGTTCAAAACCTTCAGAATTGCTTAGTTTTAGAAAAAATGACAAAAATTTATTAGATAAAATTGAAAATATAAAAAAGTATATAGGAAAATGCAAGAGAATTAAATATAAATTATTTGAATTTAAAAATGAGAGTATAAAAATATTATTTTATAATCCAAAAGTTTTAGATAAAAACTTAAAGGAATATAGAAATATGAAATTTCTAAAAAGCATAGGTTATCCAGAAGAATATGATTTAGAGTTATATATACAATTCATTGTTGATAAGATGAAAGAAGGTGTAATTCCTCATGAAATAGGTGTGTTTTTAGGATATCCTTTAAAAGATATTATTGGATTTATTGGTCATCCATCGTTAAGACTTACTAAAATTAATGGTTGGAGGGTTTATGGAGATCCTAAAATATCTGATATAAAATTTAATGAATTTTTAGAAGCTAAAAAAGAAATAAAAAGGTTACTTAGATTTAATAAAGTTGAAGAAATTTTACTATCTATGTAATGTGAGTAGATGTATGATTGATTTGATAAGTTAATTAAGCTGTAATAATTACAGCAAAGTATATATAAATGGAGGGAATATTAATGAAAAAGGCAACTATAATTTATTGGAGTGGTACTGGTAATACTGAAATGATGGCAAATGCCATTGCTGAAGGAGTAAAATCTAGTGGAATAGATGTCGAAGTAGTTAGAGTAGAAAATGCAAATAAAGATATGGTTATTAATTCAGAAATTCTTGCTTTTGGGTGTCCTTCTATGGGTGCAGAAGTTTTAGAAGAAGAGTTCATGGAACCGTTTATTGAATCTCTAAGCGATGTTGATTTTTCAGGTAAGAAAGTTGCATTGTTTGGTTCTTATGATTGGGGAGATGGCGAGTGGATGAGAAACTGGGTAGCAAGAATGAAAGAATATGGAGCTAATTTAGTTGATGAAGAAGGCTTGATTATTCGATTAACTCCTGATGAAGAAGGAATAAATAATTGCAAAGCGTTAGGAGAACAGTTAGCTAAAGAATAAATGATTTAAAAAGAGTTTTATTTATCAAAATAAATAAGGAATAAAAGAAAATATAGAAATTATATATATTGTTTTTAATGGAAGAAATGGAGCTATTATTAAGATATTGGGAATAGAGATTTTATTGTAAATGGATTAAAAAATCTTAAAAAAATACTAGGTATGCAATTGCATACCTAGTATTTTTTATGTTCAAGAAACTATTTAAGTTTTCTGATTTTAGTATGGTAAATATTCAATATTTGTAAATTTACTTTCATATTCTTTTCTGTTTGGATTAAAGTAATTTAAGTTTAATTTTTTAATATAAGTTTTGTTGTCTGATATATATCCTGAGCCCCAAGTACAGTCAACTATAATCCATTTGCCGTTAATTTTTACTTCATTCCAAACATGAAAATCTTTTTGAATTTTTCCGCTAACTAGTTTAGCAGGAATATCTAAAGCTCTAAGTAAAGCTGCATATAAATAAGAAATTTCATCACAATCTCCTTTTTTATCTCTTAATGTTTCTACTGCACTTCTTGGTTTTTCTGTATTAGCATAAATGTCATAAGTAATATTTTCAGCTATCCATTTGAATATAGATTTAGCTTTATCGTATTCATTTATATCATTTTTGGTTATTTCTTCTGCAAGTTTTATTATTTCATCGTTTTTTTCTACGAAACGGCTTGGAATGAGGTATCTTATTTGTTTATTACTTGTATTTATAACACTAAACTGCATGATATACTCAGAAGTATTATTTTTATCTATAGGTGTTCCAACATCTATATTATGTTTTCCCAAACCAAAAGGAGTATATATAACAGCATCAAATTTATTTTCTTTTACAGGAATTTTGAATTCCATAGAATCATTATTTTTCTTAACTATTACAAATAGGTAATCTAAATCATTACTTTCAATAGTTCCTTTAAATCTAAATTTATTTTTTACTTCCATATTAGAATAAATCATTGTATCAAGGTGAATACCTAATTTAAAGAAGTTATCATATTCTATATAGTGTTCTTCTTCGAGGTCAACTGAAAGATTACTGATTTTAATAGAATTAACTATATTATAAAAAACATCTAGAAGTTGGCTGTCATTTGCATCGTTTTTGTATGAAAAAGTAATCAAATAGATAATTTTAGAATTATATACATAATATATTGCTTGATTTATTTCAGGATTATAAGAAGAGTTTTTTAAATAGACTGCATTGACATTTAGATTGTTTACCTTAAATTTATCTCTACCTGTGAATATAATTTTATCTTTAAATTTTTCTAATAATAATTTTTTGTGATTTTCTGTGAAATCATCAAGAGTAGTTGGCTTATCAAGTTTAATAAAGTCTATATTCATTTGTATATTATCTTCATATTTAAAACTGTATGGTTTTTCAGGAGTATTTTCAAAGTAATCTGGTACCATTAATTTTAATCCATATTTTTTAAATTTAACAGCTTTATAAAGTACATTGTCTATTGTTTTAAATTTACTGATACTGTCATCATAACTTAAAGAAACAATTCTGTTTTCTTCGTCCCAATTAACGATTATACCGAGACTTTCAGCTATAAATCTTAAAGGAACTAAAGTTCGTGAGTTTTTAATTATAGGCTGTGCATCAAGAATAAAACTTTTGCCATTTTTATAAGCTACGTTTTTTCCAATTTGAAGTTTTATATACATATTATCTTTATAAGCAGTTACAGTTTGTGTCTTTTGATGCCATGATACAAGACAGCCGAGATATTCAAAAATAGCTCTCATAGGAACCATAGTTCTATTTTTATAAATTATTGGCTGAACATCGAATTTTAAAAATTTATCATTTAATTTTACTTTTATAGGTTTAGATTCTGGAATGAGTTTATTTGCATAAATTTCATTAAAAGAAAGAGAAAAAATTATTGAAAAAATCATAATGACGATAAGAATTTTCTTCATAAGGCATTTCCCTCCTTATACTAAATATATCACATTTAATAATAAAAAAGTCATTGAGCATGAAATATTTAAAATAAATGTATAATAATCGTAATGAAAATGTAATAATTAAAATATAAAAATTATATATAACATTATAAATACTTATGAGAGATAATGTGCTATAATATTTATTGAAAGTGATATAATAATTATGGTTTTTAATTAAAAAGTATGAGATATAAATTTGTGAATATAAAAACTTGCAATTTGTAATATGTAAATAACAAAGTGTTTTTAACATTTTGTTTAAAATATTTTTTAGGGGGGCAAAATAATGGATAGAAATTTGGCAATTAATCTTGTGAGAGTAACTGAAGCTGCGGCACTTGGAGCTGCAAAGTATATGGGACGTGGTGATAAAAATTTGGCAGATCAAGCTGCAGTAGACAACATGAGAAAAATGTTTGATACGATGGATATTGATGGTATTGTTGTAATAGGAGAAGGGGAGCTTGATGAAGCACCTATGCTTTATATAGGTGAAAGAATAGGTATGTGCAGACTCGATTCGACAAAAGTTGATATAGCAGTAGACCCTTTAGATGGAACAAATTCTGTTGCAAAGGGACTTCCAAATGCTATTGCTGTTATTGCTATGGCACCTAGAGGATGTTTACTTAAAGCACCGGATACTTATATGTATAAATTAGCAGTTGGACCTAAGGCTAAAGGTGTTATAGATTTGAACGCACCTGTAAAAGAAAATTTACTTAATATTGCAAAGGCACTTAATAAAGATATTGCAGATTTAACTGTAACAATGCTTGACAGAGAAAGACATAATGATATTATAAGAGAGTGTAGGGAGTTAGGTACTAGAATTAAACTTTTTAGAGATGGGGATGTTGCTGCAGCAATAGCAACTTGTTTTGAACATACCGGTGTAGATGTTCTTATAGGTATAGGAGGAGCACCTGAAGGAGTTATTGCTGCTGCAGCTTTAAAATGTTTAGGGGGCGAGATGCAGGCCAAACTTCATCCTATGAGTGATGAAGAAATGGAGAGATGCATTAAACTTGGAGCTCCTACAGATAAAGTATTTTTACTAGATGATTTAGTAAAGGGAAGTGAAGCTTATTTTGCAGCTACAGGTGTCTCAGATGGATATTTATTAAAGGGAGTAACGTATTTAAGTCATAATGTTGCTAAAACACATTCAGTGGTAATGAGGTCTCAAACAGGAACAATAAGATTTGTTGAAGCTATTCATAAATTAGATAAAAAGCCAAGTTATGCAAAATAGATATAACGGGTAATGGGCGGGTAACAGTGTTAGTTATAAACTGCCATCTGTGACCCGTCACCTGTTCCCTGTTACCTTGTTGAGAGTGAAAGCCGATAACTGATAACAGCTGAAAGCTATATACTGGAGGTGCAAGTTTGAATCAAGTAGAATTAGAAAATAGGAAATTATCAGAACTTAGAGAAATAGCTAGAGAACTAGAAATAAAAAATTATTCTAAATATCGGAAAAATGAACTTATAGAGTTGATATTGGAAAGGAAAGAAAATAAAGAAGAAAAAAAAGATTTGAAAATAAATTATATTATTGATAGAGAAGAACTTCCTGAAAAAATTAACAGTGAATTAGAAAAAAATAATGAAGCAGATGTAGTAGAAGGGGTTCTGGAGATTATGCCAGATGGATTTGGATTTTTAAGATTTCATAATTTCTTGTCGAGTGAACTAGATGTTTATGTATCCCCTTCTCAAATAAGAAAGTTTAATCTCAAAACAGGAGATAAAGTTTTAGGTATTACAAGACCTGCTAAAAGTGGTGAAAAATTTAGAGCTCTTCTATATGTTCAAAAGGTAAATGGTGATGACCCTGAAATAGCTGCAAAAAGACCAAATTTTGAGAATCTCACCCCTATATATCCAAATGAAAGATTAACTCTTGAAAATAACCCATCTGATCTTTCTATGAGGCTTATAGATCTTATAGCACCTATTGGAAAAGGGCAAAGAGGTTTGATAGTAGCCCCACCTAAAGCAGGAAAAACTATTTTGCTTCAAAATATAGCAAAGAGCATTTCTAAAAATTATCCCGATATTGAAATAATTGTATTACTGATAGATGAAAGACCAGAAGAAGTTACTGATATGAAGCGTTCAATAGATGCAGAGGTAATATATTCTACATTTGATGAACTGCCAAATCATCATATAAAAGTAGCTGAAATGGTACTTAATAGGGCTCAAAGGCTTGTTGAACAGAAAAAAGATGTAGTTATTCTTTTAGATAGTATTACAAGGCTTGCCAGAGCATATAATCTTACTATTCCTGCTTCAGGAAGAACATTATCAGGAGGACTTGACCCAGCAGCTCTTCATAAGCCTAAAAGATTTTTTGGAGCTGCAAGAAATGTTGAAGAAGGTGGAAGCTTAACTATATTAGCTACTGCACTTATAGAAACAGGAAGCAGAATGGATGATGTAATATTTGAAGAATTTAAAGGAACAGGAAATATGGAGCTCCATCTAGATAGAAAACTGTCTGAAAAGAGAATTTTCCCAGCAGTAGATATAAATAAATCAGGAACTAGAAGAGAAGAACTGTTGCTTAATCAAAGAGAACTTGAAACAGTTTGGAGTATAAGAAGAGCTATGAGCAATAATTCTGTACAAGAGGTAACGGAAGCTATTATAAATCAATTGATGGCAACAAAGACTAATGCGGAATTTATAGAGAAAATGAGGAAGAAGATTTTGTAAAATTTCAAAAACTTGAACCGTTTTTATAATTGTGTTATAATTTAATGGTTGACAGGTAAAATAATAATTATTAATATATAGAGAGAAACTTTTAAGAAAGAGGTGAAAGTAATGAAGTCAGGAATACATCCAAAATATGATAAGACTATCGTTAGATGTGCTTGCGGTAATGAGTTTGAAACGAGATCAACTAGGGATGAGATAAGAGTAGAAATTTGTTCTGAGTGCCATCCTTTCTATACAGGAAGTCAAAAAACTGTAGAACGTGGTGGTAGAGCAGAGAAATTTAAGAAAAAATATGGTCTTAAATAATTTCAAATTTAAGGGATTTATTTGGTTAGAGATTAATTTCTCTAACCTTATTTATTATTGATTAAAATTAAAAATTAAGAACTAAAAATTAAAAATTAAGAATTAAAAAGACTTTAGGTTGACTGCCGAGAGCCGAGAGCTGAGAGCTAAAAAGAATTGACCCGAAAACTTGCAATATGGAACATGTACCTTGAGAGGAGGATAATATAAATAATGTACGGTCCAAATCATCATGGATGGATAGAAGTAGTTGTTGGTCCTATGTATAGTGGTAAGAGTGAGGAACTTATCAGAAGATTAAGAAGAGCACAGATAGCAAAACAAAAAGTTATTGTATTTAAACATTCAATAGATGACAGATATTCTGCAAAAGATGTTGTATCTCATAATGGAAATAAAATAAAAGCTATAAATATATCTAATGCAGAAGATATATATAATTATATACAAGAAGATGTAGATGTTGTAGGTATAGATGAAGTGCAGTTTTTTGATGATAATATTGTAGATGTAGCAACTGATTTGGCAAACAGAGGTAAAAGAGTTATTGTGGCTGGATTGGATATGGATTTTAGAGGTGAACCTTTTGGACCTACACCTAAACTGATGGCAGTTGCAGAATTTGTCGATAAATTAAGTGCGATATGTATGATATGTGGAAGTCCTGCTCATAGAACACAGAGACTTATCAATGGAAAACCAGCTAAATATTCAGACCCTATAGTTCTTGTAGGAGCTGCGGAAAGTTATGAGGCAAGATGCAGATTACATCATGAAGTTCCAAAGGATGAATGATTTTTAAATAAGATGTATGTTATAATTGTATTGGTTATGTTTTTTTGGAAAGTTGGTGATTATGTGAAGAAAACCAGTATAGGCGGTCAAGCATTAATTGAAGGTGTAATGATGAAAGGTCCTGATGAGATAGCTATGGCAGTAAGAAAATCCGATGGAGAAATAGTGGTAAAAACAGAACCCGTAGGAAAAATTGAAAAATCAAAACTTGTAAAAATTCCTATTATAAGAGGAGTTATAGCTTTGATAAATTCGATGGTGATAGGAATAAAAGCTTTAACTTATTCAGCTGAGTTTTTTCAGGAGAGTAGTAAAGAGGAAGAAGAAAGCAAGTTTGAAAAGTGGCTTAAAAATAAATTTGGAGATAAAGCAGAAGATATTACAATGTATATGTCAGTTGCTATGTCTTTAGCTTTGGCAATACTGATTTTTATGTTTATACCCACAATAGTAATAAATTTTTTCAAAAATAAAATTTCTAATCAAATAATCCTTAGTGGATTAGAAGGTATACTCAAAATAACAATGTTCATAGCATATATAGTAATTATATCTAGAATGAAAGAAATACAGAGAGTATTTCAGTATCATGGGGCAGAACATAAAGTTATACACTGTTATGAAAGCGGCAAAGATGTTACTGTAGAAAATGCTAGGATTTTTTCAACACTTCATCCAAGATGTGGAACGAGCTTTTTACTTATAGTAATGATAACGAGTATACTTATATTTTCTTTTTTAGGATGGAAAAACGTCATTTTGAGGATAATTATGAAAATTATCTTACTGCCTATAGTAGCGGGAATATCATATGAAATTATTAGATGGGCAGGTAGAAGTGATTCTAAAATGGTGTCTATTATAAGCTATCCGGGACTTATGCTTCAAAAATTGACTACAAGTGAACCAGATGATAAACAACTTGAGGTTGCTATAGAAGCATTTAAAAAAGTACTACCTGAAGATGAGGATGCTGATTTATGGTAACAATTAGTAAGGCTTTAAATGAAGCAGTAGAGAAACTTAAAGGTAAAGTTTTTACTCCGATTTTAGATTCTGAGGTTTTACTTTCAAAAATATTAAATAAAGATAGACTATATCTTATAGTAAATAAAGAAGAACAGTTGACTGAAGAGGAATATAGAAAATATAAAGAAATTATTGATAAAAGATTTCAAGGGATGCCAGTTCAGTATTTGACAAATAATCAAGAATTTATGGGGCTTGATTTTTATGTTGAAGAAGGAGTACTTATTCCAAGACCTGATACAGAAATATTAGTAGAAAAAGTAATAAATCATATAGATAATACAAAAGAATATAATATATTAGATATTGGTACAGGAAGTGGAGCAATAACTGTAAGTTTGGCAAAATATTTTGTAAATTCAACTGTTTATTCTATAGATGTTTCTAAAAAAGCTATTAGTATAGGAAGAAAAAATGCAGATAGACATGGGGTGCTTTCTAGGATAAAATTTTTAAAGGGAAGTTTATTTGAACCTTTAGAAGAGATTGATATAAAGGGGAAAATTGATATATTAGTTTCTAATCCTCCTTATATACCATCTGAAGAAATTGAAAAACTTCAAATAGAAGTATCAAAATATGAACCTAGACTTGCTCTTGACGGTGGCAAAGATGGACTGTATTTTTATAGAAAAATAATAGATAAAGCACCTAAATATTTAAGATATAATGGTTTTATTGCACTAGAAGTTGGACACAATCAGGCTGGAAAAGTAGTAGAATTTATGAGAAAGAATGGCTGTTATAAAGATATAGAAATAACTGAAGATTTAGCAGGTATTGAAAGAGTAGTAAGTGCACATATTCAGTTGTAATTTACAAGTTATAAGATTTCAGATAAACTCAATAAATGTAATTTAAAAAAGTTTGTTTTAAATTTGAAAATTGAAACGGACACGTATAGATTTATTAGGGAAAGATGAGGTGATTTTATGTTTGATAAACTCAATTTTATAGAAGAAAAATATGAAGATTTAAGTAAAAAAATTGCAGACCCAGAGATAATAAGCGATCAGAAAAATTGGCAAAAGTATATGAAAGAACATGCTTCAATAAAGCCTATAGTAGATAAGTACAGAGAATATAAAGAAGTAATTTCTGGTATAGAAGAAGCAAAGGAAATTTTATCTGAAAGTAAGGATAGCGAACTTCGAGAAATGGCAAAGATGGAACTTGAAGAATTGGAAGAAAAAGTAGAAGCTATAAAACAAGAATTAAAAATATTACTTCTTCCTAAAGACCCTAATGATGAAAAGAATGTTATTATGGAAATAAGAGCAGGTGCTGGAGGAGATGAAGCAGGTTTATTTGCTGCAGAGCTTTTAAGACTTTATACTAGATATGCAGAAAGAAATGGCTGGAAAGTAGAAATGATGAGTATTAATGAAACAGGAGTAGGCGGAATAAAAGAAGTTATATTTATGATTAAAGGAAAAGGTGCTTATTCAAAACTTAAATATGAAAGTGGAGTTCATAGAGTGCAGAGAATACCTGCTACTGAATCTGGAGGAAGAATTCATACTTCAACAGCTACAGTTGCAGTTCTTCCGGAAGTAGATGATGTTGAAGTTGAAATCAATCCAAATGATTTGAGGATTGACGTATTTCGTTCTTCAGGTAATGGAGGACAAAGTGTTAATACTACAGATTCAGCTGTAAGGATTACACACTTGCCTACAGGAATGGTTGTAAGTTGTCAAGATGAAAAATCACAGCTTAAAAATAAAGAAAAAGCACTTAAGATATTAAAGGCTAGACTTTATGATAAGATGATGGCTGAACAGAATGCTGAGATAGCAGAAGCTAGGAAAAGTCAAGTTGGTACAGGAGAAAGAAGTGAAAAAATTAGAACTTATAACTTCCCTCAAAGTCGTGTAACTGACCATAGAATTAATTTAACAATATACAAGTTAGATCAATTTTTAGATGGAGAGATAGATGAAGTAATAGATGCATTAATAATGACAGATCAAGCTGAAAAATTAAAACAGTTAAGTTAGGAAATAAAAAAGGACAAAGGCCACGAATAAGGTTTTTGTCCTTTTTTGTTTAAAAACAAGAATTTTTAAGAATTAAAAATAAATTAAGAACTTGTAATATATGACCTTTAAAGAAGAATTAATAGCTTAAAACGTATAACAAATAATTTCTTGAAAAATATTTACAATAGGAGTATACTAAAAAATACATTATATTATGAAATATATATATATTCAGAAAAAAAGAAGGTGTAAAAATGTATGTTTGTGATTTCGGAGAAACTTAAATATACTCCTTTTGAATTACCATAATAATTTGGAAGGAGTTTTAAAATGGAGTCAAAGTTAATTTTTTTACTTCATATTGGATTAATTCTTTTAGTTGCAAATATTGGTGGAGTTATAAGTCGAAAATTTAAACAACCTGCTGTTTTAGGGCAGATATTAGCAGGTATTATTTTAGGCATAGGAATTATTGAAAAGACGGAGACAATTGAACACATAGCAGAAATAGGAGTTATTTTTCTAATGTTTATAGCAGGACTTGAAACAGATGTCAATGAACTTAAAGCATCTGGCAAATCTTCTTCTTTAATAGCATTAGGTGGAGTGATTACTCCATTGTTATTAGTTGCTGGCGGAATGTATTTTATTACTAAGGATTTATTATTAAGTATTTTTATGGGAGTTATTTCAACAGCGACTAGTGTCAGCATATCAGTTCAAACACTTAGAGAATTGGGACATCTTAGAACTAAACAAGGAATAGGTATATTAGGGGCAGCTATTATTGATGATATAGTAGGTATAGTACTTTTGACAATTGTAACAGGAATGATAAAGCCGGGAGCAGAAAATAGCTTGTTTATTGTTGTAGGAAAAATATTGGCATTTTTTATAGTGACAATAGTAGTAGGTTTTTTGATAATTAAAGTGCTTTGTAGATTTTCAGAAAAAATTCATCTAGAAGATAAAATAGTGACATATGCTATAGTATCTTGTTTTATATTTGCGTTTTTATCTGAAGAATTAGGAGTTGCAGCGATTACAGGAGCATATTTTTGTGGAGTAGTATTTTCTATGACATCATTTAACCGTAAATTGACCCATGAAATTCATAGAATATCAGCTGCGATGTTTACGCCAGTATTTTTTATAGGAATAGGATTAGGAGTAGATTTAATATCTGCATTTAAAGCATTGGGTGTGGGACTTATTTTAGTTGTACTTGGAGCACTTGGAAAGGTAATTGGATGTGGACTTGGTGCAAGATTTTCTGGTTTTGTAAGACGTGAAGCGATACAAATAGGGATAGGAATGATTCCAAGAGCAGAAGTTGCAATTATTATTGCTAATTTAGGAGTTGCTATGGGAGTTATTACTAAAAAGGAGATGGCGGCAGTTATCTTTATGGTGTTAATGACTACGCTTATAACACCACCATTATTAAAATGGTCATTTAAAGATAGCAATCAAACGGTAGAAAGTTAAGCTTAGAGGACAGTTTCTTGTCCTTTTTTTATGCCATAAATTATAGCATATATAGTATTTTATACTCATATAATTTTATAAAACTTTCAAGTTACAGGTTGGTTTTCACTCTTGGCTTATAGGGCCAACCCTTTGGTGTTTTATAACTCTTAACTTTTAATTCTTAACTGTTTTGGGGGTGTTTTGAATTAATAATATAACCGAAATAACATTAATAGGATTTTTTGTTGGAGTTTTAGGTACGGGAATAGGCGGAGTATTTGCTGTAATATTGAAAAAACCCGGAGATAAATTACTTAGTTTTATTTTAGGTTTTTCGGCAGGTATTATGCTTACAATTGTGTGTTTTGATTTGCTTCCAAAGGCTTTTGAAAGAGGAAGTTTTTTTCTGATTATAATTGGAATATTATTTGGAGTTTTATTAGTAGTATTTGTTGATGAAAAAATTTTTAGTCATTGTAAAATAAAAGAAAATAAAGGATTTTTAAAGATGAGTGTATTAATTGGTTTTGGAATTGCACTGCATAATTTTCCAGAGGGATTAGCAATAGGTTCGGGATTTATGTTGACAAAAGAACTTGGAATAGGAATATCAATAGTGATAGCACTACATAATATACCTGAAGGAATATCTATGGCTGTTCCTATGAAGGTTAGCGGCATGTCGGGAATTAGGTCTTTATTTTATACTATGTTGGTAGGGCTGCCAATGGGATTAGGTGCGTTTATTGGAGCTGTACTAGGAGATATTTCTGAAGTTTTCGTTGCTTTTTGTCTGGCTTTTGCAGGTGGGACTATGCTTTACATAACATGTGGAGAACTTATACCAAAGTCGAATGAATTATCTTTTAAAAAAATATCATCATTAGGTTTGATTGTGGGATTTATTTTGGGATTATTTATTACTTTTGATTTTCATTTGTAAAAAAAGAGTATTTTTTTTAAAGATTTAAAAAATCGACATGAAAACTTGAAACATAGGATTTGCAACTTGGAACTAACATATTAACTAGAAGACAGTAATTGTGTATAATAAAAAAGATAGGTAACAGATTATAGATAATAAGTAATAATGAATAAGTGGAAAAATATACAATTAAATTGATGTAAAGGAATGGTTACAAATGATAAATACAAAATTTATAAATATTGATCCTGACAATATAGATATGGAAAAATTGAAAATAGCTGCAGATATTTTAAAAAATGGTGGAACAGTTGCTTTTCCAACAGAAACTGTATATGGACTGGGTGCAAATGCACTTTGTGAGGAAGCTGTAAAAAAGATTTTCAAAGCAAAGGGAAGACCTTCTGATAATCCACTTATAGTTCATGTTTCTAAACTTGAGGATATAAATGAGTTAGTTCTTGAGATTTCAGAAAAAGCACAGATAGTAATGGAGAAATTTTGGCCGGGACCAATTACTCTTATATTTAAAAAATCAGATATTGTACCTAAAATTGTAACAGGTGGACTTGATACAGTAGCTATTAGATTGCCATCTCATCCTATAGCTAGAAAATTAATAAAGCTTTCAGGAGTTCCAGTTGCAGCACCTAGTGCAAATCTATCAGGAAAGCCTAGTCCGACAAAAGAAAAACATGTTACTCATGATTTAATGGGAAGGGTAGATGCAATAGTTTGTGGTGGAGATACTGAGGTAGGAGTAGAATCTACAGTTTTAGATTTGACTTCAAATGTTCCAATGATATTGCGACCGGGTGGTATAACTAAAGAAGATTTACAAGAAGTTATAGGAAAAGTAGAAACAGACCCAGCTATATTGAGTAAGGTGGAAAGTAATTTAGTACCTAAATCACCGGGTATGAAATATACTCATTATTCACCAAATGCTGAAGTAATATTAGTAGATGGAAGAATAGAGGAAGTTGTAAAAGTTATAAATAAAGTGAAGAAAGAAAAGGAATGTGAAGGATATAAAGTTGGAGTTATGGCAACAGAAGAAACAAAGGATAAGTATTTTGGAGAAAATATAATTTCTCTTGGAAGTAGAAAAGACCTTAAAACTGTAGCAGCTAATTTGTTTAAAGTTTTGAGAGAATTTGATGAAAAAAGGGTAGATATAGTATTAGCAGAAACATTTGAAGAAGTAGGTATTGGACAAGCTATAATGAATAGACTTATGAAAGCAGCAGGATATAATGTTATACATGCATAGGTAAATAATAATTAATAATGAATAATGAATAGGTGAATTAGTTACGAGAGTCGAGAGCCGAGAGCTGAGAACTAATTCAGAGGAGGTGTGTGTGATATATGAAGACTATTTTATTTGTATGTACTGGTAATACATGTAGGAGTAGTATGGCTGAAGCTTTATTTAAAAGTATGATTTATGATTTAGGAGAAAAAGCTAAAGATATAAAAGTTTTATCAGCTGGTACTTTTGCTATTCCAGGACAAAAAGCTTCTAAAAATGCTATAGAGGTAATGAAGGAGAGAAATATAGACCTTGAGGGGCATATTTCTACTCCTTTAACGAAAGAACTTGTAGAAGAATCTGATTTGATACTTACTATGACAAGAAATCATAAAGAGCAGATATTAAATGCACTGCCTGAAGTGAAAGAAAAAGTTTATACGTTAAAAGAGTTTGTAGAAGATGCTACAGGGTTTGACATATCTGATCCATTTGGACAAGACATAGAAGTATATAGAAAGTGTGCAGATGAAATAGAAGAAGCTCTAAAAAAAGCATTAAACAAAATAATTGAAGATGGAAATGAATAATAAATAATAAAAAATTTTCTACAAGGAAATTTAATTTAAACAACTTATAAAAATTTTTTAATAAATTAAAATATATAGAGGAATTTAGAGAAATATGTAGAATTTATTATAGGTTTATGCTTCAGAAAGGAATTTTGTTAGTTATGATTTAAGGAGGTGTGTGTAGTTGAAGATAGCAATAGGAAGTGATCATGGAGGATATAATTTAAAAGAAGCTATAAAAAAGCATCTTGAAGAAAAGGGAATAGAATATAAAGATTTTGGTACAAATAGTACTGAGTCTGTTGACTATCCCGAATTTGGTGAAAAAGTTGCACAGGCAGTAAAATCAGGCGAATTTGATAGAGGAATAGTTTGCTGTGGTACGGGTATTGGTATATCAATATCAGCAAATAAAGTGCCGGGAATAAGATGTGCGGTGGTATCTGATACTTTCTCAGCAGAAATGTCAAGACTTCATAATGATGCCAATATACTGGCTTTAGGTGAGAGAGTTGTAGGAAAGGGATTAGCTTTAAAAATAGTAGATGTTTGGCTTGAGGCAGAATTTGAAGGCGGAAGGCATGAAAGGAGAGTAAATAAAATTAAAGAAATAGAAGCAAAATACAGCAAATAATAGGAGAGGAGTTGTTTTCATGAAGAATGTTTTTGTTATGGACCACCCGCTTATACAACATAAATTGAGTTTAATAAGAGATAAGAATACGGGCACTAAAGAATTCAAGGAATTAGTAAGAGAAGTTTCTATGCTTATGGCATATGAAGTAACGAGAAATCTTCCTTTAGAAGAAATTGAAATAGAAACTCCTGTTTGTAAAACGAAGGCAAAAGTTTTAGCAGGAAGAAAATTAGGTATTGTGCCTATATTAAGAGCTGGTCTTGGAATGGTAGACGGATTTTTAAATCTTCTTCCAGCAGCAAAAGTAGGACATATAGGTTTATATAGAGATCCGGAAACATTAGAACCTGTAGAATATTACTGCAAGTTGCCTACAGATATAGAAGAAAGAGAACTCATAGTTGTTGACCCAATGCTTGCTACAGGTGGTTCAGCAAAAGCAGCTATAAAATTTATTAAGGATAGAGGAGCAACAAATATAAAGTTTGTATGTTTAATTGCAGCTCCAGAAGGTGTTGAAGCAGTGCATAGAGAACATCCAGATGTAGATATATATGCAGCAGCAGTTGATGAGAGATTAAATGATCATGCATATATAGTACCGGGACTTGGAGATGCAGGAGATAGATTATTTGGAACTAAATAAATCAATTAGTAGAAAATCCACATTGTCATATTATAGACAATGTGGATTTTTGTCGATTATGCACTTAAACAACTCATTAGTAATTAATTAAAAATAGAATTAAGAATTAGTTGAGGATTAAGAGTTGTAAAAAACAGTTAAAAGAATTAAAAAGTTAAATTTTTTTAAGGATTTAAAGAATTATCCTAAAACTTGCAATGTAAAACTTGGTACTTTTTATATGACAAAAAATTCAAAAAATAGATATTGACACTTTTTGAAAACGTTTATATAATAAAAATGCATGACAAAATTTTAACAAAAAAAGGAGTGTTGTTTGAGGTATGTGGGAAAAAAATATGCCTATTAATGAAGTTAGAGAAATTAGGGGGAAAACTACTATTTTTTTAGGTGCAGGAGCAATTAAAAAAATATTTGACATAGCAAAGGAATTAAAGGAAAAAGATATAGATAAGGTGGCTATAGTAACAGGAAAATCATCGTATATTAAATGTGGAGCATGGGAACATGTAGAAAAAGCATTAAAAGAAAATGATATTGAATTTGTTTTATATAACAAGGTAACTCCAAATCCAATGAGTACACAAGTGGATGAAGCAACAAAAATGGCAAGAGAATTAGGTGCTAAAGCAGTAATTGGTATTGGTGGGGGTAGTCCAATTGATACAGCAAAGTCTGTTGCAATTATGACATTATATCCTGATTATACTACTGCTGATTTATATGAATATAGATTTATAGCGAAAAAATCTCTTCCAGTAATAGCAATTAATACAACTCATGGAACAGGAACTGAAGCAGATAGATTTGCAGTTGTAAGTGTCTTAGAAGGTGGAAAAGAATACAAACCAGCAATAGCTTATGATTTTAGTTATCCGATGTATTCTATAGATGATCCTCAGTTAATGCTTTCTCTACCGAAATTTCAAACTGCATATACTGCAATAGATGCTATAAATCATGTTGTAGAAGCCTGTACTACTAATGTGACAACTCCATATTCTGTAATGCTTGCAAAGGAAACTGTAAGATTGATGGCTAAATATTTACCAGTAGCATTGGAAAATGGAAAAGATTTGGAAGCAAGATATTATTTAACATATGCTTCTACAATTGCAGGTATTTGTTTTGATAATGGAATGCTTCATTTAACTCATGCTCTAGAACATCCATTAAGTGCGATAAAGCCTGATTTAGCTCATGGATTAGGATTAGCAATACTGTTACCTTCAGTGATAAGAAATATTTATCCAGCAAAGCCTGAAATATTAGCAGATGTATTATCGCCTATAGTACCGGGTTTAAAAGGCAAAGGTGAAGAGGCTGAAGAAGCAGCAAAAGGTGTAAGAGATTGGTTAAAATCTGTTGGAGTAAGTGAAACACTATCAGATATAGGATTTAAAGAAGAAGATATAGATAGATTAGTTGAATTAACTTTTGAAACTCCTAGTTTGGACTTATTATTGAATTGTTCTCCTGTACCAGCGACAAAAGAATTGGTAGAAAAAATTTATAGAGAATCTTTATAAAGTTTAGTAAATCAGTGGGGATGCCATATGACTGTGGCATCCTTGTTTTATTGTTAAGAAATTCAAACAATTTTTACAAGAATTAAAAAGTTAGAATTTTTAAAAGACATTGAAAGATTGACACTAAAACTCGTAACATGTAATATGAAATTTGTGACTTAATAACAGTAGAGGTAGTAAATAGTTTTTTAAAATTGGTAATATTGCAGGTCCTAATTTGATATATTTTAGAGGATTTATGAATAAGAATGTAGAAGGTAATAATAGGATTAGTTAGATTGAGCATATGTTGTGATAGTAGTTTTTTTAAAAAGTTTATTTG
This sequence comes from Caminicella sporogenes DSM 14501, assembly GCF_900142285.1. Classification (NCBI taxonomy): domain Bacteria; kingdom Bacillati; phylum Bacillota; class Clostridia; order Peptostreptococcales; family Caminicellaceae; genus Caminicella; species Caminicella sporogenes. Next base: position 71,357 of record NZ_FRAJ01000009.1, read on the forward strand.
CAATTTGGAACTTGAAATTTTTGATGAGGTGGTATAAAAATGCGTCCTGATTGGAATCATTATTTTATGGAGATGGCAGAGACTGTTAAAAGCAGGTCTACATGTTTAAGAAGAAAAGTAGGAGCAGTTATCGTTAAGGATAAGAGAATATTAGCTACTGGATATAATGGTTCGCCTACTGGAACAGTGCATTGTATAGATGCTGGGTGTTTAAGAGAACTTTATAATATACCTTCAGGGCAAAGAGCAGAATTGTGTAGAGGTACTCATGCTGAACAAAACGCTATAGTTCAAGCAGCATATCACGGTGTAAGTGTAAAAGGTAGTACTTTATATGTAACTCTTCAGCCTTGTGTATTGTGTGCAAAGATGGCTATAAATGCTGGTATAAAGAAGATATACTATAAGGGAAATTATCCTGATGAATTGGCATTAAAAATTCTTGATGAAGCTGGTGTAGAGCTTATAAAAATTGATTAATTTTTTATTACAAATAAAATTATTATTTTACTTTATGATAAATTTGATATAAAATTAATTAGCAGGATAGTTTGTATAAATTTTTATTTAATATTTGGTGAATTGTTAAATTTTAAGGAGTGTTTAATGTGACAAAGTATATTTTACCTATGATTGTAGCAGCTATGGTTAGTTTGGTTACAACTCCTTTAGTAAAAAAATTAGCTTATAAATTGGGAGCTATAGATATACCTAAAGATGATAGAAGGATACATAAAACTCCTATTCCACGATTAGGAGGTCTTGCTATATATTTGGGATTTTTGATTAGTGTACTGATTTTTTTAGAAGTTGATAGAGCCATAGCTGGAATGATAATAGGTGCTTCTATAATAATAATTACTGGGATTATAGACGATTTAAATCCGTTACCGCCGAAAGTAAAGTTAACTTTACAAATAATATCTGCTTTAGTTTTGGTAAAATTTGGAGTAAAAATAGATTTTATATCTAACTTTTTTAAATCAGGAAAAGTAATAGATTTGAAAATTTTAAGTATTCCAATAACAATTTTTTGGATTGTTGGTATTACAAATACTGTTAATCTTATAGACGGTTTAGATGGACTAGCTGCAGGTATTTCTTCCATAGTAGCTATAACTTTGGCATATATAGCTTATGTTAATCAGTCGATTATACCAAATGCAGGTGAAACTGCTATACTTACATTAATTGTGGCAGGAGCATGTATTGGTTTTTTACCATATAATTTTAATCCTGCTAAAATATTTATGGGAGATACCGGTTCTTTATTCCTAGGATTTATATTAGCTGCAATATCTATAAATGGAAGTATAAAAGGAGCAACTACATTGGCGATAGTAGTTCCAATTTTAGCACTTGGATTACCTATATTTGATACTGCATTTGCAATTCTTCGCAGAGTTTATAATGGCAGACCTATAATGGAAGCGGATAAAGGGCATTTACACCACAGATTACTTTCAATAGGACTTTGTCAAAGAAGGGCAGTTTTAATTCTTTATTTAATAAGCTCTATGTTAGGACTGAGTGCGGCGTTTTTATTAAATCGCAGATATATGGATAGTATTATAATACTGGCTATAACTGCTATAGCTGTGGTAGTTCCAATAAATCAGACTTGGAATGGTAAGAGAAATTAAAATTGGGCAGAAGAATTTTTCTTCTGTCTATTTTTATGAATGTAAAATTTAAACATTTTATCCGTAATCTGCAAGCTCGCTGATAACTAATAAAAGTTTGGAACTAAAAAAGGAAAGGAATGAAATTGATGATTAATAACAGCAAATTAAAAATTATGTCTATATTTGGTACAAGACCTGAAGCTATCAAAATGGCTCCGGTAGTAAAAAAGTTAGAAGAAACTGATGGAATAGAATCTATAGTTTGTGTTACAGCTCAACATAGAGAAATGCTGGATCAAGTTTTAAATTTATTTGATATAAGACCGCAATATGATTTGAATATAATGAAGCCCGGACAAACACTTAGTGAAATTACTTGTAGAGCTTTAAAAGGACTTGAAAAAGTCATAAGAGAAGTACAGCCGCATATGGTTTTAGTACATGGAGATACTACAACTACTTTTGTAGGTGCTTTAGCTGCTTTTTATAATAAGACAAAAGTAGGACATGTTGAAGCAGGGCTTAGAAGTGGGAATATGTATTCACCTTATCCAGAAGAAGTGAATAGAAGCCTTACAGGTAGGCTTAGTCATCTTCACTTTGCACCTACTGAAGGAAATAAAAATAATCTTTTAAGAGAAGGAGTAAGAGAAGAAAATATTATTATTACTGGAAATACAGTTATAGATGCACTACTTAGTGTAGTAGATGATAATTATAAATTTGATATAGATATTTTAAATGAAATAGATTATAAAAATAAAAAGGTGATTTTACTTACATCTCACAGAAGAGAAAACTTAGGTAAACCTATGGAAAATATATTTTGTGCAGTTAAAGATGTAGTAGAAAAAAATAAAAATGTAGAAGTAATCTTTCCAGTTCATTTGAATCCTAAAGTTAGGGAAATAGCATATTCGATATTAGATGGATTAAATAGAGTACATCTTATAGAGCCTTTAGATTACGAACCTTTTGCAAATTTGATGAACAAATGTGATATAGTGTTGACTGATTCAGGTGGAATTCAAGAAGAAGCCCCTTCACTAGGGAAACCAGTATTGGTTTTGAGGACAGAAACAGAAAGACCGGAAGCAGTAAAGGCTGGTACAGTTAAAATAGCTGGGGTAGAAAGGGAAAATATTTTTAAGTTAACAGATGAACTTATTAATAATAAAGATGAATATGACAAAATGGCAAATGCAATAAATCCGTATGGTGATGGAAAAGCGTCAGAAAGAATAGTTAAAGCAATAAGGGAATATTTTGGGGAGAGAAATTAGGAGTTAAGAGTTAAAAGTTAAGAGTTATAAAGACCTTAAAGGGTTGACTCTATAAGCTGAGAGCTGGGAACTGATAACCGAAAACTGATAACTAAAAAAAGGAAAGAGTAAGCCTGCAAATTATATGTAAAGGGGGACCAAAAGCATATTTTTGCAGTAAACTCTTTCCTTTTAATTTTAATATGGACTATTTTTTTATTTATTATTCATAAAGCAGAAAATTTTTTTGAAAAAATTTTTTATGATAATTCATTAACAAAGCATATGTATGCTATAATACAAATATAATGGGTATAATATTTTTAGATTTTTAATAAATTTTTATTTAAGAGGGAAATAAAAATTTATGTCGAATTAATATATATTCAGAGCAAATAAGCAAATAATTAAAAATTAGGAATTAAAAATTAAAAATTAAGAATTAAAAGACCTTAAGCTGAGAGCAGAGAGCAGAAAGCTGGGAACTAATAACAGCTTATATAAGACTTGTATAATTATTTTAAATATTATAAAATTTTATATGAAATGATTTTTGGGAGATAATATAAATTATGGGTAATAATAAATTTAGAATGTATGAAAATCTGGCATTTTTAACTTACATAGGTATAATGATGGTTACTCCTATATTTGGAGGAGTTGTAATAGGAAAATTTTTAGATGACAAATTTGGGACTGGAAATGTATTTTTATTTATATTTGTGATTATAGGTGTATTATCATCATTTACAAGTTTGTATAAAATTACAATGAAAATGAATAAAAGGAAGTGAAGTAGTTGGGTGCAACCCGAGATTTGCAGATAAGAACTATTAAGTTAGTTTTTATTATAGATTTAATTCTTATAGTTTTGTCATTTTTGATATTTGATAAATCAATGCCTTGGATATTAGGTCTTATTTTTGGAAGTGCAATAAGTTCGCTGAATTTTATTGAATTAGGTAAGACATTAGAAAGAGCTGTTACAATGCCTCCAAGTAGAGCTCAAGCTTATGCTGCATCGAAATATTTTGTTAGGTACATAATAACTGGTGTAGTTATATATGTTTCATTGAAGGCTGATTATATAAATGTATTAGGTACTATTATAGGGTTGTTTTTAGTAAAGTTTGTAATTATTTCAACAAACTTATTTAATGATAAGCAGTATTTTAAAAACATTTTGAAAAGAAAGGAGGCGGACTAATGGAAGGCTTTGGTCCTAGAGTCGTATTTACCATACCAGGAACTAATATTGCTGTTACAGAAACAGTTACAGTTACCTGGTTCATAATGGGACTACTTGCATTATTTTCATATTTTGCAACAAGACATTTTGATAAAGTTCCTAAAAAATTTCAGAATTTTGTTGAAGTATTAGTTGAAGCAGTATATAACTTAACAAGACAGACTATGGGTGAGAATAAAATGTCTTTTGCCCCATATATGGGAACAATATTAATATTTTTAGCTATAGCCAATATAGCAGGCTTATTTGGGCTGAGACCACCTACAGCCGATGTAAATACTACCCTTGGGCTTGCGACTATTACCTTTTTTATGATTCATTTAAGTGGTATAAAGTCAAAGGGTATAGGAGGATATTTGAAGGGATTTTTAGAGCCATTCCCTTTATTATTACCTCTTAATGTAATTGGAGAATTAGCAACTCCAATTTCTTTAGGATTTCGTCTATTTGGTAATATAGTTGGTGGTTTTATCATAATGAACTTATTATATGGTGCATTGGGAGCACTAAGTGCAAAACTTGGAATAATGGTTCCTATATTCCAAGCTGGTATACCAGCACCACTTCATATTTACTTTGATTTATTTGCAGGAATACTGCAGTCTTTTATATTTACAATGCTGACCATGGTATTTGTAGCAATGGCCATGGATTAGCCCATACATAGGATGGGGGTGAAACTTTTGGAGTCAACCAATTTTATTATTAAATTTCTTCAGTGGTTGATGACTTTTGACAAAAAAGCTTTAGTACTTGCTGCATCAGCTATTGGAGCAGGTCTTGCGATGATAGCTGGTATAGGTCCGGGAGTAGGACAAGGTTATGCAGCAGGTAAGGGAGCTGAAGCAGTTGGACTTAATCCTGAAAGTGGTAAACAAACTACAATGGTAATGCTTTTAGGAGCAGCAGTTGCAGAAACTTCAGGTATTCTTGCATTAGTTGTTGCTTTGATATTACTTTTTGGTAATCCTCTTGTAAATGCAAAGGGTGCTGCCATAGTAGTAGCTGCATCAGCTATTGGAGCAGGTTTTTCAATGATAGCTGGTATAGGTCCGGGAGTAGGACAAGGTTATGCAGCAGGAAAAGGTACTGAAGCAGTAGGAAGAAGACCTAAGTATCAGCCGAATATAGTAAGAGCCATGTTTTTAGGACAGGCAGTTGCACAGACAACAGGTATATATGCACTTATTATTGCGTTAGTGTTAATGTTTGCAAATCCATTGATTAAATTATTATAGCTTGTGGTAAAAAATAGATTGAGAGTTATAAATTTAAAAAGTAAATTACTTAATTTAGTGATAAAAAATGTATTTTAAACAAAAAACAAATTATTTTTGAAAATTAAAGGAGGAATTTATAATGGAACCAATTACAGGTAAAGCATTAGTATTAGCTTGTTCAGCGATAGGTGCAGGTTTAGCAATGATAGCAGGTATAGGACCTGGTATAGGACAGGGATATGCAGCTGGTAAGGGTGCAGAAGGTGTTGGAAGACAACCTGAAGCTCAAGGTGATATAGTAAGAACAATGCTTCTTGGTGCTGCAGTTGCAGAAACAACTGGTATCTACGGTCTAATTATAGCTCTAATCCTATTATTTGCTAACCCACTTGTAAAGTTATTAGGTTAGTAGGAGATGGATTTTGCCATCTCCAAATTTTCGGATTTTCGAAGTTAGGAGGAGGGGATTAGATGCTAAGAGCTGGATTAGTTCAACTTGACTGGACATTTGTCTTTCAGATTATAAATACTTTTATACTATATCTAATTCTAAAGAAACTTTTATTTAAACCAGTTACAGAATTTATGGCAAGTAGACAAGAAGGTATTAAAAAGTCATTAGAAGAAGCTGCTTTAAAAAATAAAGAAGCTGATGAAAAGAAAGAAGAGTATTTAACTAAAATTAGAGGTGCAGAAGAAGAAGGAAGACAAATAATCAAAGATGCTTCAAAGAGAGCAGAAGAAAGAGCTAATGAAATTATAAAGACTGCTCAAAAAGAAGCAGATGAAATAAAAGAAAGAGCTAGAATAGAGATTGAGCGTGAAAAAGAAAAGGCTATAAACTCTCTTAAAGATGAAATTACTTCTATTGCTATGCTTGCCGCTTCAAAAGTTATAGAAAAAGATTTAGACGAAAATAGTCATAAAACTCTTGTTAAAGAGTTTATAGATAAGGTAGGCGAAACAAGATGGCAAAATTAGTATCTAAAACTTATTCAGAAGCCTTATTTGAGGTGGCACTTGAAGAAAATAAAATAGACCTTTTTTTAGAAGAGTTAAAGTTTATAGTAGATACTTTTAAGATGTATCCTGAATTTTATAGTTTATTTAAAAGTCCGTTATTAAAAGTTGATGAAAAGAAGAAAGTAGTTTCAGAAGTTTTTGGCGATAAATTAAGTCAAGAAATGAATAACTTTTTAAAGATAATATTAGATAAAAAGAGGGCTTATTATATAGAACAAATTAAAAATGAATATGAAAAGATGGTCAATGAATATAAGGGAATAATAAAAGCTGTTGCTGTAACAGCTATTCCTTTAACTGAAGAAGAAAAGAATAATCTTGAAGAAAAATTATCTGAATTAACTGGCAAAAGTATAAAGCTTACTAATGAAATTGATAAAAATGTTATTGGTGGTGTATTAGTAAAGCTTGGTGATAAAGTTATTGATGGAACAATCAAAGGCAGACTTGAGGAATTAAAGGAAAACTTGGCACAGATAGTTGTTTAAATATATTTTAAGATATAAATTTTACTCAGACTAATAACTTAGCTGACAGAGTTAATATTAAAATAAGGAATTTATTGCCGTTAGTCATTAAGTTATTAATGTGTAGATTTGAAATGTAATGAGATTTTACAAGTTTTATATACAAATGTTAGGGGTGAGTAGACCATGAATCTTAGACCTGAAGAAATAAGTTCTGTGATAAAAGCGCAGATTAAAAGATATGAAAATAAACTTGAAGTTGAAGATGTTGGTACAATTATTCAGGTTGGTGATGGTATAGCGAGAATCCATGGCCTTGAAAAATGTATGGCTGGAGAGCTTTTAGAATTTCCAGGAGAAGTTTATGGCATGGTTCTTAACTTAGAAGAAGATAATGTTGGTGCAGTTTTGCTAGGTTCTGATGAAAATATTAAAGAAGGCGATATAGTTAAGCGTACAAATAGAATAGTTGAAGTTCCAGTAGGAGAAGCTCTTATTGGTCGTGTTGTAAACTCTCTAGGACAGCCTATAGACGGTAAAGGTCCTATAAAAGCTGAAAAATTTAGACCTATAGAGTCAGATGCACCTGGAGTTGTAGACAGAAAATCTGTACATGAACCTCTTCAAACAGGAATTAAGGCTATTGATTCTATGATTCCTATAGGAAGAGGACAAAGAGAGCTTATTATAGGTGATAGACAGACAGGTAAAACTGCTGTTGCCATAGATACTATAATAAATCAAAAAGATGAAGATGTGATTTGTATATATGTTGCTATAGGACAAAAGAAATCAACAGTAGCTCAAATAGTTGATACTTTACAGAAATTTGGAGCTATGGATTATACTATAGTAGTATCAGCTTCAGCTAGTGAACCAGCTCCACTTCAATATATTGCTCCTTATGCAGGTTGTGCAATGGGAGAAGAATTAATGTATCAAGGAAAGCATGTACTCATTATATATGATGATTTATCTAAACATGCCGTAGCTTATCGTGCTATGTCACTATTACTTCGCCGTCCACCTGGACGTGAAGCATATCCTGGAGATGTATTCTATCTACATAGTAGATTGCTTGAAAGAGCTGCAAAACTTAATGATAAGTTGGGTGGAGGTTCATTAACAGCTCTTCCTATTATAGAAACACAAGCTGGTGACGTATCAGCGTATATACCTACAAATGTTATATCTATTACTGATGGACAGATATACTTAGAGTCAGAATTGTTCTTTGCAGGACAAAGACCTGCAGTTAATGCTGGTATATCAGTATCACGTGTTGGTGGAGATGCGCAAATTAAGGCTATGAAAAAAGTTGCTGGTAAGATTAAGTTAGAACTAGCACAGTACAGAGAACTTGCTGCTTTTGCACAGTTTGGTTCAGAACTTGACAAAGATACTAGAGAAAGACTTGCTCAAGGACAAAGACTTATGGAAATATTAAAGCAGCCACAATATACTCCTATGAGGGTAGAAGACCAAGTTATGATTATTTATGCAGCTGTAAATAGATATTTAAGAGAAATTGAAGTGGAAGATATTAAAAAATATGAAGCGGAATTTTTAGAGTTTATGAGAAACAATCATCCAGAAATAGGAAAGACAATTAAAGAAACAGGAAATCTTGAAGAAGATACAGAAAACAAATTAAAAGCAGCTATAGAAGAATTTAACAAGATATTTAAATCAAAAATTAAGTTAGAGAAATAATTATAGTAGTATTTAGAGAAGCACCTTTGCCGAGTGCTAAAAGCACCGGTATTGTTCGGGAGGTGAAACCGCTATGGCAGGAATGGGTATGCGTGATATAAAGCGTAAGATTCGAAGTGTAAATAGTACGAAGCAGATAACTAAGGCTATGGAGCTTGTTTCTACTGCTAAACTTAAAAGAACTAGAGATAGACTTGAAATAACACAGCCTTATTTTGAAACTGTAAAAAATACAGTTCAAGATATACTTAAAAATTCAAAAGATTTAAAACATGAATATCTAAACGAGCGTGAAGTAAAAAAGAGCTTATATATAATTATTACTGCTGATAGAGGACTTTGTGGTGGATATAATATAAATGCTATTAAAAAAGCTGTGGAAGATATTAAAAGTAAAGAAGATGCTGTGATTATTGCGATAGGACAAAAAGCAAGGGATTATTTTAAAAAGAGAGATTATAAAGTAGTACGTGAGTTTGTTCATATATCAGAAAAGCCTGAATATAAACATGCTAGAATAATTGCTAAAGAAGCTTTAACTCTATATAAAGAGGAAAAAGTAGACGAAGTTAAAATTATCTATACAAAGTTTATAAGTACTATTTCACAAGAGGCTCAGATACTAAGACTTTTGCCTGTTGATAAGAAAGATGAAGATGAAAAGGTAGAGTTTAAGTTTGTCTCTTATGAACCTTCTCCTGAAGCAGTACTTGATTATTTAGTTCCAAAATATATTGAAAGTACTGTTTATGGAGCTATGGTTGAATCAGCGGCATCAGAACAAGCAGCTAGAAGAATAGCTATGGAAAATGCTACGGATAATGCTGAGGAAATGATAGATAACTTGACACTTTCATTTAACCAAGCTCGTCAAGCAGCTATTACTCAAGAGATTTCAGAAATTGTTGGTGGTGCAGAAGCACTGAAGTAAACTAGGTAACAGGTATTAGGTTGCAGGTTACAGAGATAAGGTTTTGCTTATAGGTTTTAGACTCTATAGAGAACTTTAAAATGTTACCTGTCATCTGTTACTTGATTATAGGGAAAGGATGTGAAGTCAGCATGGCACAAAATGTGGGAAAGATAGTTCAAATCATAGGTCCTGTTGTTGACGTTAGATTTGAAACTGAAAATCTTCCTAATATTTTAAATGCGATAGAAATAAAGCATAATGATAGAAAGATTATTGCCGAAGTTGCACAACATATAGGGGATAATACAGTTAGATGTATAGCTATGTCATCTACAGATGGATTAATAAGAGGAATAGAAGCAGTTGATACAGGAGCACCTATTTCTGTACCAGTTGGGAAAGCTACTCTTGGACGTCTTTTTAACGTTCTTGGTGAAACTATAGATGAAAAAGAACCACCTAAAGCGTCAGAAAAATGGCCTATTCACAGACCAGCTCCTTCCTTTGAAGAACAAGAAACTGCAACAGAAATACTTGAAACAGGTATTAAAGTAGTTGACCTTATTGCTCCATATGCAAAGGGTGGTAAGATAGGATTATTTGGAGGAGCAGGAGTTGGTAAGACAGTTTTAATACAGGAACTTATTAACAACATAGCAAAAGAACATGGAGGACTTTCTGTATTTGCAGGAGTTGGTGAAAGAACAAGAGAAGGTAATGACCTTTATCATGAAATGATAGATTCAGGAGTTATTGATAAAACTACAATGGTATTTGGCCAGATGAATGAACCGCCTGGAGCAAGAATGCGTGTTGCTCTTACTGGGCTTACTATGGCTGAATATTTTAGAGATGAGCAAGGTATGGACGTACTTTTGTTTATAGATAATATATTCAGATTTACACAAGCGGGTTCAGAGGTTTCAGCGTTGCTTGGCCGTATGCCGAGTGCCGTTGGTTATCAGCCTACATTAGCAACAGATATGGGTGCACTTCAGGAAAGAATTACATCTACTAAAAAGGGTTCAATTACATCAGTACAAGCAGTATACGTTCCGGCAGACGACCTTACAGACCCAGCACCAGCTACTACATTTACACATCTTGATGCTACAACAGTTTTATCAAGGTCAATTGCTGAGCTTGGTATATATCCAGCTGTTGACCCACTTGATTCAACATCAAGAATATTAACACCTGAAATAGTTGGTGAAGAACATTATAGAGTTGCTCGTGGTGTTCAAGAGATACTTCAAAGATATAAAGAGCTTCAAGATATAATTGCAATACTTGGTATGGATGAACTTTCAGATGAAGATAAATTAGTAGTTGCTAGAGCAAGAAAAATACAGAGATTCTTGTCACAGCCATTCCACGTTGCTGAACAATTTACTGGTTTTCTAGGAAAATATGTACCGCTTAAAGAAACAATAAGAGGTTTTAAAGAAATACTAGAAGGTAAGCATGATGACCTTCCAGAATCAGCATTCCTTTATGTTGGTACAATAGATGAAGCAGTGGAAAAAGCGAAAAATAGTTAATAGGTAATAGGTTACAGGGAACAGATAACAACTGTCCCCTGTCATCTGTATTACTGGAGGTGTATGATATGGCATCGACTTTTCAGTTGGAAATAGTTACTCCAGATAGAAAGTTTTTTGAAGGCGAAGTAAATATGGTTACAGTTAGAACGTCTGAAGGAGATATTGGTATATTAAAGAACCATATGCCAACAATTGCTCCACTTTCGATAGGAGTAATAAGAATAAGACAAGATGGACAGTTAAAACAGGCTACTTGTGCTGGAGGATTTGTAAGTGTAGATGAAGATAAAACTACAATTATAACTGATGCAGCAGAGTGGCCGGAAGAAATAGATGTTGCAAGAGCTGAAGCAGCAGCAAAAAGGGCAGAAGAAAGATTAAAAATGAAGTCACCTGAAATAGATATAGTAAGAGCTAAAATAGCTTTAAATAAAGCTTTAAATAGATTGAGAGTGGCAAAAGAAAAAAGATAAAAAGGTATTGAACTCTTTGTGGGTTCAGTACCTTTCTTTTTTTTATAAGAAACTATTTAATAAAAAAATCAAGTTAGAAATGATAGTTAGTAGTTAGTGGTAAAAGAGGTTTGCTACTAACTGAATTCTCAGCATGACAATTTGAAATTACAAAAATTGGAACTAAAGGATTGGAATATAAAGCTAAAAGAGCGTCGAAAAGACTTTTTTAATAAAAATTTTTAATTTAAGTATACATATATAACTGTTTGGCAATACTTAAAATAAAGAGGAAGAGAATAGCTTTAAAATATGATTTTCAGTCCCCCTTTGCATATTTTAAAGCACTTTCTCTTCCTTGCTCTCGATTTTCAGTCTAATGTCTTTTTAATTTTTAATTCTTAATTCTTAACTCTTAATTCTTAACTCATAAGCGGGGGTGAGGGATAGTGAAAAAATTGGGGCTTTATATATTTATTTTAATGTTATTTTTTTTAAGTATATTTAGCAGTGCAGAGGAGAAGCAGAATGAAGATTTAGTTGACTTAGCTTTAAAAAAATCTGGTGCACAAATGAAGGAAGTTAATATAAATAGTTATGTGATTTTTAAAAACACTTATATTCCTATTGACAAGGGAAAGCAAATATGTGATGATATTTCAGAAAGCTTAAATTTGTCAGCTTTAGATAGTAAGATATACAAGGAAGAAGGTTTTTTTCAGATAACTATTGAAGGTAAATTTGAAAAAGATATTTATACAACAATAATTTTACAAAGTTCTCAGTTTGATGATTTTAAAGAAAGTAGTATAGTCTTAGATGTAGTCAGTACTAAATCTGAGCTTGATTTTCAAGAGGTTTGTGATACAATAAGAAATGTCTTGAAAACTTATGGGAATCCTAATTTGAATATAAATTTAACTGGATGTTATGATGGATTCAAAGATACTGTAGAAATTGAAAAGATTATAAATGGAATTTTTACAGAGATAAAAGCTGAAAAAGTTGAAGGTATAATAGATGAAAACGTAGTAAGTATTACAGGATATGTAGAAAATTTAAAAGATTATATAACTGTTGGCGGTAAAAAAGTAAATATAAATATAGCAGGTAGATATAATTCATATGAAGATAAGACGTATATATGGATAGGAACACCATTAATAGTAACAGAGTATTAATTATATAGACTTGTTATTGAAAAATGTATTTTTTCTGCAAATTAGGCAGGAAAAACAAAAGCAAATGTAGAACAAAAATAAGTGTATTTTTTTGTAAAGAAGAAAGATAGTTTAAACTAGAATATATATTTGACAAGATGAAAAAGGAGGACCTCCATTGTCTAAAATTTTGGTACGTAAAAGTGGACCGTTAAAAGGAACAGTTAAAGTAAGTGGTGCAAAAAATTCAGTTTTACCTATAATGGCTGCATCACTATTAGCACAGGATACATGTGTACTTGAAGAAATTCCTGCATTGAGAGATGTAGAAGTTATGTCAGAAGTTTTAGCTTCATTAGGTGCAGATGTTAAAAAAAATGCAGATGGTATATTAGAAATAAAGTCAACTAAGGTAGATAATTTTGAAGCACCTTATGATTTGGTAAGTAAAATGAGAGCATCATTTTTAGTTATAGGACCATTATTAGCTAGAATGGGTAGAGCTAGAGTGTCTTTACCGGGTGGTTGTGCTATAGGAGCTAGACCTATAGATTTGCATTTAAAAGGACTTAGTGCATTAGGAGCAAAAATAAATCTAGGTCATGGATATGTTGAGGCGATAGCTGATAAATTGATAGGAGATAAGATATATCTTGATTTTCCTAGTGTAGGAGCTACAGAAAATATAATGATGGCTGCTTGTTTTGCTCAGGGGCAAACTATTATACAAAATGCTGCTGAAGAACCTGAAGTAGTTGACCTTGCCAATTTTTTAAACAGTTTAGGAGCTAATATAAAGGGTGCAGGTACTGACACAATAAGAATTCAAGGAGTAAAAGAACTCGGTGGAACAAGGCATACTGTTATTCCAGACAGAATTGAGGCAGGTACATATATGGTAGCAGCAGCTATAACTGGTGGAGACGTTACTATAAAGAATGCACTGCCTGACCATTTAAAGCCTATGATTGCAAAATTAAAGGAATGCGGAGTTGAGATAGAGGAAAATGGGGAACATATAAGAGTTGTGGCATCAAATGGTATAAAAGCAGTAGATATTAAAACGATGCCTTATCCTGGATTTCCCACAGATATGCAGTCCCAATTTATGGCACTTTTAAGTGTTGCAGAGGGGACTAGTGTAGTTATTGAAACAGTATTTGAAAATAGATTTATGCATGTAAGTGAATTAAATAGAATGGGTGCTAATATTAAAATAGAAGGTCATAGTGCTGTAGTTCAAGGAGTAAAATCTCTTGAAGGAGCTCAGGTAAGGGCTACTGATTTAAGAGCTGGAGCAGCACTTATACTTGCAGGACTTACAGCAGAAGGAGTAACAGAAATTAGCGATGTATATCATATAGATAGAGGATATGTAGAAATAGAAGAAAAACTTAAAAAACTTGGAGCTAATATCGAAAGAGTAGAGTAGCTGATAAAAGTTATCAAAACAAAAAATGACAGAATATTTATCTCTGTCATTTTTTGTTTTGATAGCATCACCATTTTGTACCTAAAGATATAGTTTTAGCTTTTTTAGTTTTACCTATTAGAATCCATAAATTATCTAAAAATTCTTGTTTGGCTATATTAAAGTTAAAGGATGAATATAAAGATGAAAGAATTAAGAGACCTTCAAACCAAGCCATAATTTGTTCACAGATAGAATCTTTCTTTATATCTATCCTTATCTCATTTCTTTTTTGGCCTATAGATAATATATGGATAATTGTATTGTTTAAAAGGTTATAATAATTATTAATGCTGTTTTTATAATCTTCTGCATCTAATGTAGAAAATAAAGTAGCAAAAATATTTACAGGTTTAATGTGTTTTTTATCTATCATTACTGATAATTGAATATGAAATTCTAGTAGTGTAGAAAATAAAGATTCAAACATTTCTTTAGATGACGTGCAATTTTCAGTAGATTTTAAAATGTTATATTCAAGTGATTCTAATATATTTTTTAAAGATATGTTAAAAAGTTCTTTTTTATTTTTAAAATGATAATAAATAGAAGGTTTTTTTATACCAACTTCTTCTGCAATAGAGGCTAGTGAAGTTTTTTCATATCCAAAATTTAAAAAATTTTTTATAGCAGCAGAAATAATTCTATCTTTTGTATTCATTTATATCACCACCTACCTATCGTTAGGTAGATTATAACATGAAAATTTATTGAAATGCAATTGGAATTTTGCCATTGACATTGCAAAAACTCTGGGATTATAATTTGAATATAAATTAGCTGAGCTCGGCTGGTTTAGTTAAAATTTTTGCAAAATTCATTTTAACTAAAAAATTGCAAAATTAGAATGGTAAAAGTTTTAAAATTTTATTTAAAAAGGGAGGATTATTATGGCGAACCTTTCAAAAGGTGGAAATGGTGAGTTTAAACCATTTATTTCCGCTGATAAAGTTTTACCAGAGTTTACTGGCACGTCTATATTTTTAGGAATTCTACTAGCTGTTGTCTTTGGAGCTGCAAACGCTTACCTGGGATTGAAAGTTGGTATGACAATAAGTGCTTCAATACCAGCAGCAGTTATTTCTATGGGACTTATAAGAGGAGTACTAAAGAAAGAATCTATACTTGAAAACAACATGGTTCAGACAATAGGTTCTGCTGGTGAATCGTTGGCAGCAGGAGCTATATTTACACTACCTGCATTATTTATTTGGACTAAAGAATGGAACATGGGAGCACCAAATCTTTTGACAATTACTGCAATTGCACTTTGTGGAGGTATATTAGGTGTTTTATTCATGGTTCCTTTAAGAAAAGCACTTATAGTTAAGGAACATGGAGTACTGCCATATCCAGAAGGTACAGCCTGTGCAGAAGTGCTTCTTGCAGGAGAAGAAGGTGGAGAAAAGGCAAAAGCATGTTTTACTGGTTTAGGAGTAGGTGCAGCATATAAGTTTATAGCAGATGGAATGAAGCTTTTCCCAAGTGAGATTGAAACAGCAATACCTGGCTACAAAGGTGCTGCTATTGGTGGAGATGTATTGCCAGCATTATTAGGTGTTGGTTTCATTATAGGACCTAGAATTTCAGCATATATGTTAGCTGGTGCAGTTTTAGGATGGTTTGGACTAATACCACTTATTGCAAACATAGGCGAAATGGGAGATATAATTATGTATCCAGCTTCAGTACCAATAAGAGAGCTTGGATACTGGGGAATTTGGAATTATTATATACGTTATGTTGGAGCAGGAGCCGTAGCTTTTGGTGGTATATTCAGCTTGATTAAATCACTTCCATTAATTGTTCAAACATTTAAAGAGGCAATGAAGGATTATTCTTCAGGTGTTGGCGGAAGTACTAGTGTAAGAACTGATAAAGATATGCCGATGAAAATAGTTCTTATAGGAAGTTTAGCTGTAGTTCTTGCAATGATGATGCTTCCAATAATTCCAGTAGGATTTGGAGGAGCATTATTAATAGCTATATTTGGATTCTTCTTTGCAACAGTTTCATCAAGAATAGTTGGTTTAGTTGGTAGTTCATCAAACCCTGTATCTGGTATGACAATAGCAACATTAATTATTACAGCTATTGCATTTAAAGCTACTGGTAATGATGGTCATGCTGGAATGATTGCTACTTTAACAGTTGGAGCTATTATCTGTATAATTGCAGCTATGGCTGGTGATACTTCTCAGGACTTAAAAACAGGTTTCCTTGTAGGAGCTACACCTTACAAACAGCAGTATGGTGAAATGTTAGGTGCTGTTGCATCAGCATTTGCAATAGGATTTGTTTTAGTACTTTTAAATAATGCATGGGGATTTGGTTCATCTGAACTTCCAGCTCCTCAAGCAACTTTAATGCGTCTTGTTATCGAAGGTGTTATGGGTGGAAGTTTACCTTGGGCATTAGTATTTACTGGAGTTGGTATAGGAGTTGCAGTTGAATTACTTGGTTTACCTGTACTTCCTATAGCTATCGGTTTATACTTACCAATACATTTAAGTACACCTATTATGGTAGGTGGTGTTATAAGAGGTATACTTGATAAGAAATTAGAAAAAGCTGAAGGAGAAAATGCAAGCATTAAGTCAAAAATTGAATCTGGTATTCTTTATGCTTCAGGTTTAATAGCTGGTGAAGGTTTAGTAGGTATATTGCTTGCAGTATTTGCTGTAATTGGATTAAAAGTAGCTATGAATATTAACTTAGGACAAATTGGTGCATTAATATTCTTTACACTATTAACACTTTCATTAGTTAAGTTTTCAGTATGGAGAAAAGATAGCTAATTAAAAGGGGATATTACATCCCCTTTTCAAATTTAAAATTTCAGTTTAGTATGCAGTTTGAAAGTCAAAGTATATAGAGGTGTTTATATGAAGAAAAACAAAATAAAAAAAGAAGATAATTTTTTAGAATTGATACCAGTAATTAAGGAAGGACAAGATTGGAAAATAAAAGAAGATGGACTTGTTCAGATATTGATACCTAGAAATGGGTTAATAGATAAGCTGGTTCGTATGTTTGTTAAAACACCTAAAATTATGAAAATAGACTTAGATGAAGTTGGAAGTTGTGTGTGGAAAGCAATAGATGGAAAGAGAAATATAGCTGAAATAGGGAATATTTTAAAAGAAGAATTTGGTGAAAAAGTTGAACCTCTATATGAAAGACTTGGGACTTATATTAATATATTGAGAAACAATAAATTTATTACTTTGGAAAAGGCAAGGGATTAATATGCTGTTTAGATATGTTTTAGAAGTCTTATTTTTAGCTGTAACAATAGCTTTTTTGGGAGCATGGGGAATAGTAAAACAGCAAAATAAGGGAAGAGAGTTAATACAAAGACTTTTTTTAAAGATTCAAAAAAAGGTAATTAAAGAATTGAAAATAAAAGGAAGTTTAAACATAAAAGAAATAGAAAAGATTATAAAAAATACTAAAGCTTCGCTATTTTGGAGCAGGGATAAAGTTAAAGTAGTTGAGCCCAAATTACTGGCAAAACAGTTAGTTGAATACATGCTTGAAAATGAAATTATTAAAGAAAAAAATGATAAAGGTCGTAAAGTATATATCCTCTATGAGGATAAAAAATAATTGGAATTATGAAAAGAAGGAGTATGATGCACATGGAAAGAGTATTAAAAGGCTTAGAGCCAGAAGCTGTATTCAGACATTTTGAGGATTTAACAAGAATTCCTAGGGGTTCAGGAAATGAAAAAGAAGTAAGTGATTTTTTAGTTGAATTTGCTAAGAAAAATGGTTTAGAAGTAATACAAGAAGAATGTTTAAATGTAATAATAAATAAACCAGCTACGCCGGGATATGAAAATAGTCCAAGAGTTATTTTACAAGGGCATATGGATATAGTTTGTGCAAAAGAAGAAGGTTTGGAATTTGATTTTGAAAAAGATCCTATTCAAATATGCGTAGATGGAGATATGATTCGTACAAGAGGAACAACACTTGGTGCTGATAATGGAATAGCTGTAGCAATGATAATGGCAATATTAGAATCAAAAGATTTGCCTCATCCACCTTTGACAGCTCTTATTACTGTTGCAGAAGAGACAGGAATGGATGGAGTTTTAAATTTAAATCCTGAAAATATTTCAGGAGATATTTTGATTAATATAGATTCAGAGGAAGAAGGTACAGCACTTTCTTCTTGTGCAGGTGGAGTAAATAATATAATCCATCTTCCAATTGAATGGAAAGAAGCTGACTTGAATAAAGAAGCTTATAAAATATCAATAAAAGGTCTTTTAGGCGGACATTCTGGAATGGAGATAGATAAGAATAGAGGAAATGCAATCAAACTTTTAGGAAGAATGTTGGAAAAGTTAGATGATAAAGTAGACATAGATGTTGCAGGGGTTTTTGGTGGAGAAAAAATGAATGCAATAGCTAAAACAGCTAGTGCAATTGTATTAATAAAAAATTCTGAAGCTGATGATTTTAAAGATGTTGTTAAAGAATGTGAAAAAATATTTAAAAATGAATTTATGACTTCTGATCCAGATATAGAGATTTCATTGGAAAAAGTTGAAACTCCTAAGAAAGTGTTTAGCCAAAATACTAAAGATGCTTTAATAAGCATTTTAAGACTTATACCTAATGGTGTACAGACTATGAGTGCTAATATAAACGGACTTGTAGAGAGTTCAAATAATATAGGAGTACTGGATACTAAAGAAGATGAAATAATATTTAGCAGTGCAGTTAGAAGTTCTGTAAAGACATTAAAAGAAGAAATAAATAAGAGAATAGAAAAAATATGTAAGTTAACAGGAGCTAAAATGGAGCTTGTTGGAGATTATCCAGAATGGGAGTACAAGCCAGATTCTCATATAAGAAATTTGATGAAAAAAGTTTACAGAGAGATGTATGGTAAAGAATTAAAAATAGATGCAATTCATGCAGGATTAGAATGTGGACTTTTAAAAGAAAAAGTTGGAGATATAGATATGATTTCAATAGGGCCAAATATATACGATGTTCATACTCCAAGTGAGCATTTAAGTATATCTTCAACAAAGAGAGTATATGAATTTTTATGTGAAGTACTAAAAGAAATGAAATAATTTAGAACGGTTAAAAGCCGTTCTTTTTTCTTTTTAAATTTAATCATATTCCCCACAGTGTTCACATAAAATGTAGAGAATAATGTGGACAAAGGGGGACTAAAATGAAAAATATTTTTTATTTAGTAGTTGGAATATTTGTAGTACTAATAATAATACCGATGATTTTAATATATAGTTGTGATATGAATGTATCAAAAAAAAGTGTAGAGGATAAAAAAACAGAAGAAATAAAAATAAGAGTATATTTGCATGAAACTAAAAGAATTAAAGAAGTTGAGCTTGAGGAATATGTAAAGGGTGTAGTAGCAAGTGAGATGCCTGCGACATTTGAACTTGAAGCACTTAAAGCTCAAGCTATGGCAGCCAGAACTAAAGCTCTATATCAGAAAATAAAGTATGGACCTAAAGGAAATCCAGCTCATCCTGGTGCAGAAGTTTGTGATGATGTGCACTGTCAAGTATATAGGAGTAGAGAAAAATTAAAAGAAATTAAGGGTGAAAAATGGTTTAAAAAGTACTGGCCTAAAATAGAAGAAGCGGTTGAAAGTACGAGAGGATTAGTTATTACTTATAATGGAAAATTAATAGACCCATTATATCATTCAACGAGTGGTGGCAGAACTGAAAATTCAGAAGATGTATTTGAAACTATGGCACCTTATTTGAGGAGTGTTGATAGTCCATATGAGCAAAGTTCAAAACATTTGGAAAGTACAGTAGTTATTTCAACTAAAGAATTTGTATCAAAAATAAATTCTGTATATAAAGATAGTGGATTAAAGAGCAGTAATATTGTAGATTCTTTAAAAGTGCTGGAAAGAACTGAGGGTGGAGATGTAAAGAGGATTAGAATAGGAAATAAAGTACTATCAGGTAGAAAAATAAGAGAAATTCTTGGACTAAGGTCTGCTGATTTTCAGATAATAGTATCAGGAGATAAAGTGACTATTAAAACAAGAGGATACGGTCATGGAGTGGGTATGAGTCAGTATGGAGCAGATGGAATGGCTAAAAGAGGATATAAATTTGATGAAATAATAAAGCATTATTATCAAGGTGTAGAGATAGAGAAATTTAAAAAATAACAGTATATAGTTTTAGGGCTTAGTTTACAACATGTCAGTTGATATTATATTTTAAAATGAAGTTTTGATTATCAAAATAAAAAATTTATAATTATGTATTGTCCATCTGTCTTTTGGAAATACTACCAAATGGAGGTGGACAAAATGAAATTTAAGAAGATATTTACAAGGAATAATAATACTATTTACAATGGGAGCAAAGGTATATGGAATAAACTTTTAAAGAATGAAGGTTTTTACATTATCATGTTTTTATGCGTATGTATAGTCGGAACAACAGCTGTTTGGGTTGCAAAATCAAATTTTAATAAGTTGGGGTCAGATGATTTTAAGAGTGACAAAGAAAACATTGTAGGTATTGATGATTCTGAAATTGTTGATTTAGCAGAAGATGAGATGAAAAAACAGATGTCAGATGTAATAGTAGTAGATGAAAAAGATATGGTAAATAATGACAAAACAGTACAAAAAGATGCAAATCATGATAAAAAAGATGCAACAACTATGCCTAAAAAAACTATAAAAAAATCTAAAATTTTAGTTAAGAAAAATGAGAAGCAAAAGGCTATTATTGCAAAGATAAAACCGGATAAAAAGAATATAGATAAGGAAGCTACTATGGCGTCAAGTCAAAGTGCAATAGCTATGATTTGGCCTGTTGAAGGAAAGTTAGGAACAGGTTTTGCACTGGAAACTTTAGTTTATTCTGAAACTTTAGAGCATTTTACTACACATCATGGAATAGATATAATGGCAGAAAAAAATACACCTGTAAAAGCAGCACTTAAGGGAGAGGTTGTTGAGGTGCTTACTGATTCAAGACTAGGTATAACTATTTCAATAAAACATGACAATGGACTGATAACACGATATAGTAATTTATGTACTGATGCTATGGTAAAAGTAGGAGATAAAGTAGCACAGGGGCAAACAATAAGCGGAGTGGGAACTTCTTCATTATTTGAGTCAGCACAAGGACCACATTTACATTTTGAGGTTTTAGAGAATGGAAAAAATGTTGACCCTATGAAATATTTATCACAGAAAGAATAGATATTAGCTGTATAGAACTTGTAACAAATAGGTTCTATATACCCCCTAAGTTGCATATTATGTAACAAGTCAACTTTTTAAAGGGGGTACATCAGTGAAGGATTATATAGAAGAAAGAGCTGTAGAGATTGCTGAACATATAATAAGAAAAAAAACAACTGTTAGACAAACAGCTAAAGTATTTGGAGTAAGTAAAAGTACAGTACATAAAGATGTTACTGAAAGACTTCCTAAGATAAACCCTCTTTTAGCTAGTAAGGTTAAAAAGGTACTGGAAAAAAATAAGGCTGAAAGACATATTAGGGGTGGAAAAGCAACAAAAATGAAATACCAAAAGATGTCAAAACAGATTTGAGTAACATTAGACAAAAGCAGGGTATATCCCTGTTTTATTATTTTTTTGATTTAAAAATTTCTTTCGTATTTGTTAAAAATTGTTTATAATATAATTAATGATTTTTTGAAAAAATTTAGAGAAAATAGAGGAATTTGTAGAATAATATAGAACTAAGACATGATATTCATTCGTTTCAAGAATTAAGAATTAAAAAAACCCCAGAGGAATAATTTTAAGTTTGAAATTTAAATATTAGTTAGTAGAACTTAGTTAGTAGCAAGTAGTTAGTTGCAAAAAAATCTTTTACTACTAACCACTAACTACTAAAAGAAGTTTAAAAAGACCTAAAAGAGTAACTTCAAAGATGTATCTGTTTTTAAACATTAGTTGGAAATTAAGTTTTATAATCATATATTAAATAATTAATATACATGAAAGGTGGTAAAAAATGTTTGGTTTTGGTGCGGAAATAGGAATAGACCTCGGCACAGCTAGTGTACTAGTTTATATAAAGGGAAAGGGTATAGTACTACAGGAGCCTTCTGTTGTGGCAATTGATAAAAATACAGATCAAATATTAGCAGTAGGTTCAGAGGCAAGAAAAATGCTTGGAAGAACGCCGGGAAATATAGTTGCAATCAGACCTTTGAGGGATGGAGTTATATCAGATTATGAAGTTACAGAAAGAATGCTTAGGTATTTTATACAAAAAACGTGTGGAAGAAAAAGATTTTTTAAGCCTAAGATAATAGTTTGTGTTCCGAGTGGAGTAACAGAAGTTGAAAAAAGAGCTGTTATTGATGCAACGACTGAAGCAGGTGGAGGAAAAACTTATCTTATAGAAGAGCCTATTGCAGCTGCTATAGGAGCTGGACTTGATATAACTAAGCCAGATGGTAATATGGTTGTTGATATAGGTGGAGGAACGGCAGATATTGCAGTGATTTCTTTAGGTGGTATAGTAGTTAGCGAGTCGATTAAAGTAGCTGGAGATAAATTTGATGATTCTATAATTAAATATATGAGGAAAGCTCATAACATACTTATAGGTGAGAGAACAGCTGAAGATTTAAAAATAAATGTTGGATGTGCATATCCTAAGTTAAAAACAGCTAAAATGGATTGTAGAGGTAGAGACCTTATAACAGGACTTCCTAAGACTATAACTGTAACTTCTGATGAAATGCTAGAAGCTTTAAGTGAACCTGTTAATGCTATAGCTGATGCAGTACATGCTGTACTTGAAAAAACACCTCCAGAACTTGCTTCTGATATAAGTACAAGAGGTATTGTTATGACTGGTGGAGGTTCACTTCTCAATGGATTAAATAAATTAATTGAAAAGAGGACAGGCATTCCTACTTATATAGCAGAAGATGCAATATCATGTGTGGCAAGAGGTACAGGATTATCCTTAAATCATTTAGATGTTCTTGAAAAAAGTATGATGACAGGTAGAAAAGGTAGAAGAAGATATTAAAGAGAAAAGCTGCTAGCCTTATGGCTGGGAGCTTTTTGAAATTAGCGTTAAGTTTTGTATTTAAAATCTGTAAGCTTCGATATTTAATATAGTTAAAGATACGATTTTTATATACCGATAGTTATTATAAGAGTAAAATTGTCTATGGTTTGTATTTGATATTGAAAGGAGTCATATTCATGTTTCGTGGACTTTATATATCCGGTTCGGCACTTATGACTAATAATAGAAAGATAGATGTAATAAGTAATAATATAGCAAATATAAATACTACTGGTTATAAAAAGGATTTAGTACTTATTGAGTCTTTTGAGGATACTTTAATAAGCAAAATAAATGGAGATAAACCTATAGAAAATCTGGGACAAGTTGTAAATCTTAAAATAAAGCAAGTAGATAATTATTATGTAGCGGAAACTGAAAAAGGATTTTTTAAGATAAATACACCTACAGGTATAAGTTATAATAGAAGAGCACAGTTTACAGTTGGAGAAGATGGTTATCTTAGAACTTTTTATAAAAATAGAAATGGAGAAATAGATAGTAGTTACGGTTATCAAATTTTAGGAAATAAGGGACCTATATATGTTGGCGATGGAGAATTTAATATAAATGAAAATGGAGATGTATTTGTAAATGGCGAGGTAGTAGATAATATACTCACTAAGCCTCATCCGTTAGTAATAGGTACAATGAGTTCAGGTGTAAAACTTGAAAGGATAGAAACGAATTTTATACAAGGACAATTAATAAGAACAGGCAATCCGCTTGATTTTGCTATAAAGGGAGAAGGATTTTTTAAAATTGAAACAGAAGATGGAATAAGATATACAAGAAATGGTTCTTTTAAATTGAATAAAAATAAGGAATTAGTAACATCAGAAGGATATAGAGTATTGGGAGAATATGGACCTATAATACTTGATGGAGAAAAAATATCTCTAACTCCTTATGGAGAATTAATGGTAGATGGTGAGGTGGTTGATAAGCTATCGGTAGTAAATATTAAAAATTTGAGGGATTTAAGAAAGGTAGGTAACGCACTTTGGAAAATGGAAGATAATGTAGAGCCGGTAGAAGAAGAATTTACGGGAGAGATATATCAAGGAAAACTGGAAGGTTCTAATGTTGACCCTGTAAAAGAAATGGTGGAAATGATGACACTGTTTAGAGGATACGAGTCAAATCAGAGATTGATAAGAGCATATGATGAAACAATAGGAAAAGCAGTTAATGATATAGGGAGAGTTTAAGAATTAAGAGTTGAAAAGACTCTAGAAGAATGATATTAATATTTATAATTAATAAGGAAAGGTTTAGATTTGTTTGTTAAATAAAAATTTAAACTGGAGGTATAGATAATGAGAGCATTATGGACTGCTGCATCTGGTATGAAAGCTCAGCAACTTAATATAGATACGATTTCAAATAATTTGGCTAATGTAAATACTACAGGATATAAAAAGCAAAGAGTAGAATTTAAGGACCTTTTGTATGAACAACTTAGAAATGACAATTTTAACGAAGGAGAAGGCAAACCAGTAAACTTGGAAGTTGGACATGGTGTGATGCCTTCGGCTATAGTAAAAACATTTACACAAGGAAGTTTTGAAGAAACGAATAATGAACTTGATTTAGCTATAAAAGGAGAAGGATTTTTTGTAGTAAGAGATGAAAATGACAATTTATACTTTACAAAGGACGGAAGCTTTAAATTAAGTATAGAAGATGGAGAAGCAAGATTGACAACATCAGATGGTTATTTTGTACAAGGAGATATAGGGGATATAGAACTAGGAAGTGATATAGAAGAGATAACTATATCGAAAGATGGAGTAATAAATGTAAAGAGAAGTGATAGTGATGAACCTGAAGAAATAGGAACACTTATGATTGTAAAGTTTCCTAATCCTGAAGGACTTGAAAGTATAGGTAATAACTTATTTAAGCAAACAGTAGCTTCAGGTGAATATGTAGAATCTTTTGAAGGTGATGCAGGAGAAGTATTGCAGGGATTTCTTGAAACATCAAATGTGCAGGTAGTAGAAGAAATGATTAAACTTATTACTGCTCAGAGAGCTTATGAAATAAATTCAAAATCAATTCAGACATCTGATGAAATGCTCCAGACCGCAAACAACCTAAAAAGGTAATATACTGAGAATATTCTATTGCCTGACAAACTAGAAAGGAGCTTTATTTCATGAAAATAAATGATATAAACCTGCAAAGTAAAATATATCAATCAAAAATAAAGGCATCAAAACAAAACACACAACAATTTAAAGAAATGCTGGAGAAAGCAAAACAAAATAATGATACAGAGGCTTTAAAATCTGCATGCAAACAATTTGAAGCAATTTTTGTAAATATGCTTCTTAAGAATATGCGAAAAACAGTAGTTGAAGGTGGATTTATAAAAAAAAGTCATGCAAGAGAAATATTTGAAGGAATGCTTGATGAAGAAATAGCAAAAGAAGTGTCAAAAGGACAGGGAATAGGATTAGCAAAGATTATGTATGAACAGTTATCAAAAAATATTAATTTTGATAAAGAATAAAATAGTAGTTTGTGATATAATAAATTTGACCTATTAGTTTTGACCCCATGGGAAAAATAAAAGAAGGGGGATAAAATAATGGAAAAACTTCTTAGAGAAATTTTAGAAAAAGTCAGTTCCATAGATAATAAGATGGAGTCTATGGAACATAGAATGGAATCCATGGACCAGAGAATGAAGTCTATGGAACAGAGAATGGAGTCTATGGAACATAGAATGGAATCCATGGATCAGAGAATGAACGCTATCGAGCAAAGAATGGATATTATCGAGCAGAGAATGGACAATATCGAACAAAGAATTGATGTTATTGAACAAAGAATGGACAACATTGAACAAAGGATTGATGCTATCGAACAAAGAATCGATACTATCGAACAGAGAATTGACACTATCGAACAGAGAATTGATAATATCGAGTACAGAATTGATTCCATAGAAGAAACAGTAATATCTATGGATAAGAGGATTAGTTCTATTGATAGGAGATTAGGCAAAGTAGAAGAAGAAGTAAGTACAATCAAACAAGATGTAATAGAAATAAAAACTAAACAAGTTACTATTTATAATCAAACTGCTGATTTAACAGAAAGTAGTACAGAAATAAAAATGAGGTTTAATGTTGTTATAAGAAATCAAGAAACAATATTCGAAGATATAGAAGTAATAAAATTAGAACAAAAAAGCATGAATGCTCATTTTGCATCAATAAATGAATTGTTAGGAGAACATGAAGCAGGATTTAGAACATTAAGAAGAAAAAAGATATTATAGACTTTTTTCATTTAAAATTGACAAAAATTTAAATAAAAAAAGGAAAAAATAAAAAAGTGTAGAATGCTATTATGAAGATTAGAGCAAATATGCATCTAATCTTTTTTTATCATGATAAAAAAATTTACTATAATTTATTACCAAATTGTTTAACATTTTATTACAAAACATAAGATTTATTGAACAAATATGACAAATAATTTAAAATATATATTGGGATAATTAGAATATTTAAATCAAATATTAGACATTAAATATCTTTTTTGAAAGGAGAAAATTACTATGCTAAATAACATAGACATACAAAATATAATTCCACATCGCTATCCATTTCTTCTTGTTGACAAAATAGTTGAAATAAATCCGGGGCAAAAAGCAGTAGGAATTAAAAATGTAACTATAAATGAACCGTTTTTTCAAGGACATTTTCCAGGCAATCCAATTATGCCGGGAGTACTCCAAGTAGAAGCACTTGCTCAAGTAGGAGCAGTAGCAGTGCTTTCAATGGAAGAAAACAAAGGGAAATTAGCAGTATTTACAGGAATAGATAAACTTCGCTTTAAAAGACAAGTAGTGCCGGGAGATACACTACGACTAGAAGTAGAAATAATAAAAATGAGAAGAAATATAGGAACGGGGCAGGCAGTAGCTTATGTAGGTGATGAAGTGGCTTGTAAAGGTGAAATAATGTTTGCGTTGGTAGAACAGGAGTAGATTAGTAAGTGGTTAGTAGCAAGTAGCAGGTAGTTAGTAGTAAAGATTTGCTGAGGATTGAGAGCTGAGAACTCTACTCCTGAGAATCTAAAGCCGAGAACTAAGAACTTTTATTTCTAAGAGTCTAAAGCTTAGAATTGAGAACTATTTATAGAAAGGGGCTATTTAAATTGGAAAATGTGCAATATGATGAAATAAGTCTACGTGAACTTATAGAAATAATATTAAAACAAAAAAACATAATAATAGGAATAACTATAGTGTCATTATTAATATCATTTGTAGTAAGTTTCTTTGTTTTAGATCCAGTTTATGAGGCAAAAGCTGTTCTTATGGCTTCTCAAGTAACAGATAAAATAAGACCTATTCAAAAAATAGAAGGAATAGAAGGTATATTAGATACAATATCTAAATATCCACAGCTTACTATAGAAACTTATAAGCAGCAAATTAAAAATCCTGTTATACTTGACGAAATTATTAAAGAATTAAACCTTGATAAAAAAGGAATAACAAGAGATAGTCTGGCAAATATGATAAGGCTTGAAACAATAAAAGATACCAATTTGATAACTATAAAAGTACAAAATACTGACAAAGAGCTAGCAACTAAAATAGCAAACACATTATCAAAAAAATTTATTGCATTTATATCTGAAATAGTAAAAGAACAAGCCAATAAATCATCAAATTTTATTTCAAAACAGTTAGAAGTAGAAAAGGCTAAGCTTGACAAAGCATTGCTTGAATATAAAAACTTTTTATCTCAACCTAGAGGAGTAAAAGAACTTGAAAAAGAAATAGACTCTAAGTTAACACTATTAACTGATTATAAGACAACTCTTACTACTGAAAATGTTAATGAATTACAATTAAGAGCAAAATTAAAACAAGCACAAGAAGAATTAAAAAATACCGAAGAAAAGATTAAGTTAAACAAATCACTTTCTGATGAACCTTATATGGCACAAGTAGTTAATGAAAAAACTCAAAGTACAAGTACTGGTTTATTTAATGTAACAGTAACAGTAGAGGAAAAAAATGATAATTATTACTCATTAAAATCTCAAATTTCAAAATTAAAAATTTCTTTAGCAGAAAGTTTAGCAAAACAAGAAAAACTTAAAAGTGAAATAGAAAAAGTTCAAAAAGAACTTGAAACTCTACAAGGAGAATTGGCAGAGAAAAAGCATAAAGAGAATTTAATTTTAAGAAAAGTAAATATTGCTCAATCAACATATGATGCATTTACAAAAAAACTTGAAGAAGCACGTATAGCTCAATCATCAACAATAGCAGACTCAAGCATTATAATAGTTTCCCCAGCAGTAGATCCTATAAAGCCAATATCACCCAAAAAAGCTTTAAACCTAGCAATAGCAGGAGTATTAGGTATAATGCTCGGAATATTTATAGCATTTTTTAGAGAGTATTGGAAAAATTCGGCAGTGGAAAAAGTTAGTAGTTAGTAGCAATTAGTTAGTAGCTGCTAATCTGCTAATGCGGGGGTAAAAATGAAGAATGGATTTGAAGATTTAGAAGTTTGGAAAAAATCTCATGAATTGACACTTGAAATTTATAGATTGACTAATGAATTTCCTAAAGAAGAAAGATTCAGACTAATAGATCAATTGTGTAGGTCAGCAAGTTCAATACCAGCTAATATTGCAGAAGGAAAAGGAAGATATCATAAAAATGAATTCAAACATTTCTTATATGTAGCAAGAGGTTCACTTGAAGAAACTAAATATCATTTAATCTTAGCAAAGGACCTAGGATATATTGAAAATGAAAAATTCAATGAATTAATAAAATTAATTCAACAAACAGGTAAAATGCTAAACGGTTTAATAAAAAGTCTTTAAACTTTGCCAAGAACTGAGAATTGTTATTTAAACTGAGAGCCGAGAGCTGGGAACAGACAACTAATATCGGGGGTATAATCATGAGTTCAACAACTATTCAAAAAAATTCAATTATAGAAAAACTAATATTTGTAACTTTATGTATACTACTATTCTACCCACCCTTTTTCAGAGGATTATTCTTTCAAAAAGAGCTTTTAATTACGCATATTATAACATTTGCTGTATTTACTATATGGCTTATAAGTAAATTTAAAAATAAAGATTTTAGATTATTTAATTCATTAGCAGACTTATTAGCTCTCGGAATAGTACTTATGTACTTTATATCAACTTTCTATGGAGTTAATAAAAGACTTGCTGTTGCTGAATTTTTAAAATATGCAAATTATTTTGCAATATATTTAATGGTAAGATATTTTGCTCAAAAGGATAGTAAAAACAGCAAAATTATTATAAATACATTACTTTTAAGTGGAGTAGTTGTATCTATTATAGGTATTGGAAGTGCTATAGGTACATTTAATTATAATGGAGCGTTTGTAGGCGGACGTATAAACTCAACATTTCAATATCCAAACACTTTAGCTTCATATTTGATAGCTTTATATATATTAGCAATTGGACTTATCCAAATAGAAAAAAAAGAAAAAAAGAAATATTTATATATATCAATGGCTAATATATACATATTTACATTTATCCCTACACTTTCAAGGGGTATGTGGCTTTTGACCCCTATAGTATTGTTACTATATTTTGTTTTAATACCCAATATAAAAAAAATACAAACAATTATATATTATATAACTACAATATTTCCAGCTTTGTTTTTTTCTTCTCTATTTATAAAATATCTTCAGCAGAAGAATGTATTTATATTGTGGCTCATGGTGATTTTTTCCATAGCTGTTTCACTTTTTATATTTACAATGTATCAAAAATTTTTCAGAGAAAAAATATTTGTTTCATATAGAGCAGTTACTATCATTATTTTAAGCATTACAATAGCTATAGCATTGTTTTCAGTTTTAGCTTTAAATTTAACTCAGCCATTAGAATTATCAAATATTGGTAGTGAAAAGAATACGTGGAAAGCAATAGACAGACCAGTAAGAAATGTATTGAAAAATAAAGAATATAGACTAGAATCAGATGTTGAAATCAAAATTTCTGATAACAAACCTTATGCTGGTAGGATTATAGTTTACAGCATTAGTGATAAAGGAAAAACAGAGAAGTTGGCATATGTAGATATTAAAGAATCTGGTAAAATAGCTTTAAACTTTAAAACAAAAGAAAATACGGAATTTATTAAAGTTAGATTTTTGAACTATTATAAAGATACAAAGGTAAAGTTTTTAAATGCATCAATTTATGATAATAGTACCAATAAAAAAATTAAGAATTTAAAATTAAAATATAAATTTATTCCTGAAAAAGTTATTTCAAGATTTTATGCTATAAACTCAAATGAAAGAAGTGTTAAAGGAAGAATAAATTTCTATAAAGACGGATTAAAAGTTGCGAAAGATTATTTTCTGCTTGGAGCAGGAGGAGGAGCTTGGCAGACTCTCTACTTTAAATATCAATCATATATGTATTGGACTACCCAAGCTCATAACTATTTCTTGCAGTTGTGGATAGAAACTGGAATAATTGGTCTATTGATATATATCGGTTTAATTGTTATATTGATATTGCATTTTATAATATCATTGAAAAAACTTGAAGAAGATAATAAAATACTGCAGATTGCAGTTAATATTGGATGGATTAGTATATTAGCTCATAGTATTATTGATTTCGATTTATCGTTAGGAGCTATGTCGATACTGCTTTGGTGTTTATATGGACTAAGCTATCAACGAAAATTATCTACTGAAAAAAATAAAATAAAATCAAATACTACAAAATATATTTCTACTGCAGTGGCTGTTTTATTGTTATTTACTTCATGGTCGTTGCATTTAGGACAAATCTATGCAGATGAAGCAGTAAAATTGGCAGAAAATAAAAAGATTATTGATTCAATGAAAAGTTTTGAAAAGGCTTCAAAATATGATCCATTTACCTCTAATTATTTAGTAGACCTTTCGACTGTATATAGTGTTTTAGCTAGAAAAGATAAAGTATATATTAAAAAAGCATGTGAAGCTGTAGATAAAGCTGTAAAACTTGATTCATATAACTCTAAAATACTGATGAAAGCAGGAGAGGTATATCTTAATACTGGCGATTTTAATAAAGGTATAGAATATATAGAAAAAGCTGTAAAACTCCAGCCAATGAATATAAAAAATTATAGAAATCAAGGGCAAATATATTTAGCTGTACTAAAATATTTTTTAAAAACTAAAGATGAAAAAAACATAGAATATATAATAGCGAAAATAGAAGATATGCTAAAGTTTTTAAAAGATACGAACAAAATATCTGCGCAGCCTTTAGGATATGATAAGGGATTAAATTTATTATTACAAAAGTTAGAATATGTAATTGATAATAAAGATAACTTTGAAGTTTTAAAAGATATTGATAAAATAGTTATGTACAATAAATTTAATTGGGACTTGGATAGAAATAATTTACCAGACAAATCATGGATAGTAAATCGAAAAAATGGACAGTTTAAGTTAGACTATACGGATAAAGGCAGTATAGTATTACAAAATGATGGTAGAGATTATGGATATTTAATGCTTTATGACTTAAATTTAGAAAAAGATAAAGAGTATGTATTTAAAATAAATTATAAAAGTAATTTAAATCCATCTGATTTTGATATATATTTGTATGATTATACTAAGAAAACAAAAGTAATAGCTAGATTTGAGAATTTAGAAAAACAAGATAAATTTGCTGTAAAAGAATTTAACTTTAAAATAAGTGACAACATTGAAAAAGGCAAACAAAGATTAGGCATCATTCATAGGGGGAATGGCGGAAAAATTGAAATAAAGGATATTTTGATAAAAGAGAAGTAGTGAAGTTATCGGTTAGGATGTTTAAGTTTATGCTTTGGAGAAAGTTTGAAAATATAAAATATATCAGATTAAATATATTGATATTTTTAGAGCAAAAAAATTGTACTTAGTTGCTTAGTTTAAAATGAGTTTCTAGTAAATAAGATAAAAAAATTAGGGAGAAATTTATATGATGTCTAAAATAATTTCGCTTTTTAAAAGAAAAAAAGATTTAAAAAAAGATTTATATGAAACTTGTATCATTTGTAAATGTAAGACACATATTAGAAAAGATCAGCCTATAGAGGAACGTTATGGTTATATAGAAGGAGTAGGACAGCTTTGTTATGAATGTTATAAAGAAATAAAAAATTTTGAGATTAGTAAATTTAAGGAGTGAAAGAATGAGTATTTTAATAACAGGTGGAGCAGGTTATATTGGAAGTCATACCTGTGTAGAACTTCTTAAAGTAGGTTATGATATTGTTGTAGTTGACAATTTTTTTAATAGTAAACCTGAAGTTTTAAAGCGTATTAAGGAAATAACAGGAAAAGAATTTAAATTTTATGAAGTAGATATTTTGGATAGAGAAGGGCTTGAAAAAGTATTTTCTAAAAACAATATTGAGGCAGTTATTCATTTTGCAGGGCTTAAGGCAGTAGGTGAGTCTGTAGAAATTCCTCTTAAATACTATCATAACAACATTACTGGTACTATTATACTTTGTGAAGTGATGCAAAAATACGGTGTAAAGAAAATGGTATTCAGCTCATCTGCTACTGTATATGGGAAACCTAAAAGTGTACCTATAACAGAAGATTTCCCACTTGGAGCTATCAATCCTTATGGACGTACTAAATTAATGATAGAAGAAATATTAAGGGATGTATATATTTCTGATAATGATTGGAGTATAGTTCTTCTTAGATATTTCAATCCAATTGGTGCCCATGAAAGTGGTAGGATTGGTGAAGATCCAAATGGTATACCAAATAATTTAATGCCTTATATTACTCAAGTAGCAGTAGGAAAAAGAGAGAAACTTAATATTTTCGGAAATGATTACGATACTCACGATGGTACAGGTGTTAGGGATTATATTCATGTAGTTGATTTAGCTAAAGGACATTTAAAAGCCCTTGAAAAGATTATGGCTACTAAAGGTATAGATGCATATAATCTAGGAACTGGAGTAGGATATAGTGTACTTGATATTGTTAAAAGTTTTGAAAGGGTTACAGGACAGAAAATTCCATATATTATTACAGAGAGAAGAGAAGGAGATATAGACAAGTGTTATGCTGATCCAACTAAAGCTTATAAGGAATTAGGATGGAAAGCGAAAAAAAATATTGAGGATATGTGCAAAGATTCATGGAATTGGCAGAAAAATAATCCTGATGGATATAGTTGTTCATAAAAATATATAATTAAATTTATCAATCAGGGGGAAGATAGATGAGCTTTTCAAAAGAAAGAAAAGATGGGACTTTTTTGAAGTTGTTTGAATTTGTATTTTATGTTATTTTTATTCTTTTGGGTTTTTATTTAGCATTTTTGATTAGATTTGAGATGAATCCATCATCAGTTAATATACAGCCTTTTTATCAGAATATGCCATATATAATAGTAACTTCTATTATTATATTTTATATATATGATATTGTTTTAACAGCTAAAAAATCATTGTATGAAAACGCATTAACAATAGCTATTTCTGTATTTTTAATAGATATAATGACAGTAGCAATAGTATTTTTCAATAGAGGATTTGCTTTTCCACGTAGTGTTTTTATTGTAGGATTTTTTATTCAATTTATATTAATATTTTTTCTAAAAATTACAGTTTTAAATATAATAAAACGAAACAGAAAATCACAAAACATTTTACTAGTTGTATCAAATAAAGAATCAAATCTTATAACTAAAGAGTTTTTATTGAATAAAACCGAAAATGATTGTATTAAATATATTTGCAACTTAATAAATCAAGAAACGTATAAATTGATTGATGAAGTAGATAAAGTTTATATTGATAGCAATATACCAAATAAAGATAAACTAGATTTAATCGAATATTGTTCTAAAAAAAATAAAATTTTATATTTAGTACCGGGGATGCTTGAAATTGCATTGATAAATTCAAAAATCACACAGAGTAATGATATGCTGTTATTAAAAGTTGAACGATTTGGTTTATCTTTTGAGCAAAAAGTATTAAAAAGAGTTTTGGATATAGTTATATCAATTATTGGATTGATTATTACATTACCTTTACTATTAATTGTTTCAATAATTATTAAATTATATGATAAAGGTCCTGTATTTTATAAACAAGAAAGAGTTACTGAAAATAATAAAATATTTAATTTATATAAGTTTAGGACTATGATAGTTGATGCAGAAAAATATACAGGTCCAGTATTGGCAACAGAAAGAGACCCTAGGATAACTCCAATAGGAAGATTTCTTAGGGCTACTCGAATAGATGAACTTCCACAGTTAATAAATGTGTTAAAAGGTGATATGAGTATAGTAGGACCAAGACCAGAAAGACCATATTTTGTAGAAAAGTTTAATAAGGAAATTGAAGAATTTAAATACAGGGTTTTTGTTAAAGCAGGTATAACTGGTTTAGCTCAAGTTCTAGGAAGATATTCTACTGATCCAGAAAATAAAGCCAAATTCGATTTATTATATATAAAAAATTATTCTTTGCTTTTAGATATAAAGATTATATTTAACACTTTTAAAGTTATCTTTATGAAAGATAGTTCAGCAGGTGTTAAAGAAGATGAGAAAGTAGGAGATATATTAGAGAAATTTAATTTGAGTGTTTATGAAGAAGTGGTGGCGACTAAGGAAGAATAAAATGTAAAAGAATATGTTAAAAACTTAAAATTATGCGAGTTTATTCAAGTACTGTAAATATAAAAAGGGTGATTCTAAAATATGGATAAGAAAGTAAGTGTAGTAATTCCTACATATAAGCGAAGTAAATTCCTTCAGAGAGCTATAAACTCTGTATTAAATCAGACATATTCTAATATAGAAATAATTGTAGTAGACGATAATGATCCTAATTCAAAGTATAGAGTAGAAACTGAAAAAAAAATGTTAAAATATATCGATTGTAATAATGTTATATACATAAAAAACAAGAAGAACCTAGGAGGGGCACTCGCAAGAAATGAAGGAATACTAAAAGCAAGTGGTGACTATATAACTTTCCTTGATGATGATGATGTTTATCTTCCAGATAAAGTAAGTAGTCAAATTAAGTACATGATAGAGAATGAATTAGATATGTCGTTTACTGATGTGAGAATTCATAATATGGATGATAAGTTAGTAGATTATAGAGAACATAATTATGTAAAAAACTTATCTAACGAAGAACTTTTAAAACAACATATAATGCATCATTTGACACCAACAGCTACATATATGTTTAAGAAAAAATCTATTCTTAATGTTGGTGGATTTGATGATGTTCAGATGGGACAAGAGTTTATGTTAATGTTAAAAGCTATTGAAAGTGGTTTGAAAATTGGATATCTTCCAGTTGCACATGTAATTCAATATATACATGATGGAGAGCGAATATCAGTAGGCCAAAATAAAATTAAAGCAGAGGTAGAATTATATAACTTTAAGAAAAAGTATTTTAACATACTAAATTTTAGGCAAAGACGATATGTTAAATTCAGGCATCATGCAGTCATGATGATTGTAGGTAAGAGAAGTAAACAACCAATCATTGCAATACAACATTTAATGAAAGCTTTTTTAACTTCACCGATAGATTGTATTTTAGAAACTATATACCATATTAAGAAGATTAATAAATATAAAACCTTAGCACATAGAATACATAGTTCGTAGATAAAAAGATAGGAATTGACAAGTTGCAAGTTGAGCTATACCCGGTTTGCTGGACACAGAGAAAAGTATGTATAATATAAACGAGAAAGGAAGTGTTCAGCAATGGGAAAAAGTAAAGGATTTACTCCTGAATATAAAAAAGAAATAATAAGATTAATTACAGAGCAAGGTAAAAAGGTGAAGCGGGTATAGGTGTAACTGAAACATCTGTTAGAAGATGGATCAAGCAGTATGGCGAACATGGTGACAATGCATTTCCAGGTAAAGGTCGATTAAGACCTGAAGAAGAAATCCGTAAATTAAAAAAAGAATTAATTAGCTGATATCAAAGAGGAAAATGCAATATTAAAAAAGGCTATGCGCATCTTCACAAAACCTGAGAAATAAAATATAAATTCATCAAGAATCACAGCTCCGAATTTCGCGTGGAGAAGATGTGCAAAATATTTAATGTCTTAAGGAGCGCATATTATAGGTGGCTTAAGAATCCAATAACTAAAAAGAAACAAGAAGATAATAAGATTCTTTCAGAGATAAAACGTGTACACAAGGAATCACGCGAGACCTATGGTATTCGCCGTGTAACTGCCCAGTTAAATAAAGAAGGAATATCCTGTGGGAGAAATAAAGTACAGCGCCTTATGAGAGAAAATAATATATACTGTAGAACAAAGAGAAAATTCAAGGCTACGACTAATTCAAATCACAGCTTTTCTGTAGCTCCAAACTTGTTAGATCAAAACTTCACAGCTGAGAGACCAGGTCAAATCTGGTGTGGAGATATAACATATGTCGCAACCGAAGAAGGCTGGCTTTATCTAGCTGCAATAGAAGATTTATATACGAGAAAAATAGTAGGATGGTCTATGAGTTCATCCATAACAAGACATTTAACCATTTCAGCTTTAGATCAAGCCTTAAAAAGGGAAACCCCAGACGATGGAGTAATATTCCATTCTGATAGGGGTGTCCAGTATGCAGCTTATGATTATCAAAATAGGCTAAAAGAATATAATATGATACAAAGCATGAGCCGAAAAGGTAATTGTTATGATAATGCTTTAATGGAATTATTTTTCTCAAGCCTAAAGAAAGATGTAATATTTAGTAAAAAATTCAAAACTCGTTCTCAGGCAAGACTTGAAATTGTAGATTACATTGAAATATTTTATAACTCTAAAAGACTACATTCTTCACTAGGTAACAAATCGTCAAGAGAGTTTAAAAATGACTATTACAAAGAGATAGCAGCATAAATTCTTATTATTTAATTGTGAATCCTTTTAGGATTAGAATTTGCCGTTCCTGCGTAACATCCCAATATATCTTGGTAATAAAACAATAGGTGGCGAGCGTAGCGAGGGCAAAGCCTTTACCATTTACTGTTTTGTTACCAAGATATATGATACTAGCAGCAGGATATGCAAATTAGATTATATAAAAAATAGGATTTAAAGATATTTAAAGTATTTCTAAGAATAAGCTAGAAAATATACGTTTCTTTGTGTCTAGCTAGGCAGGAACAGTCCACTAGGGGGTATTACAAATGAAAATTACAGTAGCAGGTACAGGATATGTAGGGCTAGTAACAGGGGTATGCCTTGCAGAAATAGGGCATAATGTTACATGTGTAGATGTAGATGAAAATAAAATTAATCTAATGAAATCAGGGAAATCTCCTATATATGAAGCAGGATTAGAAGAATTAATGCTTAAAAATAAGGATAGATTAACTTATACTACAGATTATAAAAGTGCTTATAAAGACGCTGATGTCATTTTCATAGGCGTGGGAACTCCTGAAAAGAAAGATGGCTCAGCAAATCTAAAATATGTTTATGAGGTAGTAAAACAAATAGCTGAAACAGTAGAGAAAGACTCTTTAGTTGTAATAAAATCTACTGTACCAATTGGAACTAATGATAAGATAGAAAGATTTTTAAAGGAAAACTTAAAAAATGATGTAGATGTAGAAGTAGCTTCTAATCCAGAATTTTTAGCTCAAGGTACAGCTGTAAAAGATACTTTACAAGCTTCGAGGATTGTATTAGGTGTAAAATCAAAAAGGGCAGAAAAAATATTAAGAAAAGTATATGATGGATTTAATCAACCTTATGTTGTTACTGATAGAAGAAGTGCTGAGATGATTAAATATGCATCTAATGATTTCTTAGCATTAAAAATATCATATATTAATGAAATTGCTAATTTATGTGAAATAGTTGGAGCTAATGTGGAAGATATAGCAAAGGGAATGGGATACGATCCTCGTATTGGAAATAAATTTTTAAGAGCAGGTATAGGATATGGTGGATCATGTTTTCCAAAGGATACAAAAGCATTACATTGGTTAGCTAATTTCCACGATTATGAGTTGAAAACTGTAAAGGCTGCAATTGAGGTCAATGAAAATCAAAAGATAAAACTTATAAAGAAAGCAAGGAGATATTATGAAAGTTTTAATGGTTTAAATGTTGCAATTCTTGGATTAACATTTAAACCAGGAACAGATGATTTACGTGAAGCACCATCCTTAGCAAACATTCCAATACTTCTTGAAGATGGAGCTAATATTAAAGCTTGGGACCCTGTAGGGGTTGAGAACTATAAAAAGATTTATCCTAATGAAATAACATATTGTGATAGTATCGAAGAGGCAATTAAAGATGCAGATATTTGTTTAATATTTACGGAATGGCCAGAAATAGTTAATTTTGATATATCTAAGTTTGAAAAACTTATGAAAAAGCCAATAGTACTTGATGGAAGAAATTGCTATGATTTAAAAGAGGTAAAAGATGCTGGAATAATATATGAATCAATAGGTAGAAGGACTATTAATGGATATTATAAAATAAGTTCTATAGAGGAAGTAGCTACAGCAAAAAATAAATAGCTTTCAAAGTAGAATATTAGATGTAATTTTACAATCAAAATATTATTAAATACTAGATTTAATAATACGGTTACAGTTAGTATAGTTGTAATAAGTATTACCACTTAAAGATGTTAAAGTAGCAATATTAGGTATAACTTTTAAAGAAAATTGTTCTGACGTTAGAAATATAAAAGTAATAGATATTATAAAAGAAAATTAGAAGAGTTTAGTATAGATGTTATAGTTCATAAGCCTGTAGAAGATAAAGAAGAAGTTTGGGAAGAATATAGAATTAACTTGGTAGACAAAGATGCTTTAAGAAATTTAAATTGTATAGTTTTGACAGCTGCTCATAATGAATTTAAAGAAAAATACAACTTGGATTTCTTTGATGGATTATTTGTAGATAATAAAAAAATTTTAATTGATGTTAAGAGCATAATGAATAGAAAAGAGTTTGAAGCTAGAGGATATTTGTATTGGGGTCTATAGAACTATAAGTTTTTAGATAAGTATAGTATTGTGTAGGGAATTTAAAATTGATATATTATTTCAATTTATATTTATATTGTAAAAGGTGATATAATGTCAAATTTATTTATGGTACTTTCTATATATAATTATTATTCAGATAATATTCATAGGAATGCTTTACAAACTATATAAAACCATAGCCCATCCAGCTGTTTTTTTCAGACTTATACAACAATACAAGTTGTTTTAGCATTATTAGTTTTTAAAAACTTCGATTTTTATTATAGTGGAGTTATTTGGATTTTATTAGCTCTATTTTTATTTTCATTAGGTAGTTTATTGGCTAGTGGATTAATATATAAAAAATTAACAAAATCAAATATTTGTTATAGCTATTCTATAAAGTTAGATTTAGCGAAAACAATACTTTTAACAAGTATATTACTAGGTAGCTTGTATTCAATTGAGTTACTTATTAAGAATGGGATTTCTTTAAGTCAGTTATTAGATTTTGAATAATTATTAGAAATAAATCACTCAATGGCAGTTCAAAGATATTCAGGTAGTGGACGGGAAGCAAGTAAAATTAATAGATAATAAATTAGATAATGTATATTTTTTTGATTCTATTAAAAAAGAAGAAATACATGGTACTTTACTATAAATGGATGCTTTATACATAGGAAGTAAAAAAGTAAGTTATATAAGTATGGAGTATCTGCTAATAAAATTTTTGATTATATGCTTACAGGAAAGCCTATTATAGATGCCTTTGATACTCAACATAGTCCATTGAGATATAGCAATGTTTCTTTAGTAGTGGAAGCAGAGAATATAGAATCTATAGCAAATGCAATTAAAAAGGCAAGTTTACTATCAAATGACGAATTAAATGAAATAAAAAATAAATCAATAAATTATGTTATATTAAATCACAATTATGAAAAATTAGCGAATGATTTTGCCAAAGAATTTAAAAAATGAATAATTATGACTTTAATACAATTGTGATATTTATTTTTTATAAATGCTAAGACGCAATAATTTTAAATCAATAAAATCTTATTTAAAGAAATGAGGTAGAGCATAGAAAAATAATTATAAAAAACATCAAAATATTAGAAAGATGGTGAAATTGTGAAAATTCCATTGATAGATTTAAAAAAACAATATGAAACTATAAAAAGTGATGCCGACAAAAATGTCTTAGAAATCCTTTCATCTGCAAATTACATAATGGGTGAAAATTTAAAACAATTCGAAAAAGAAATATGTGAGTATTTAGGAGCAAGAAATTCTATATCTGTTGGTAACGGAACTGATGCATTAGTTATAGCGTTAAAAGCCCTTGGGATAGGACAAGGTGACGAAGTAATAACTTCTCCATTTACATTCTTTGCTACTGCTGAAAGCATATCTGCAGTTGGCGCTAAGCCTGTATTTGTAGATGTAAGAGTAGATACTTTTAACATTGATCCAAATAAAATAGAAGAGAAAATTACTTCAAAAACTAAAGCTATTATGCCAGTGCATATTTTTGGGCAACCTGCTGATATGGATGAAATTATGGATATTGCTAAAAAATACGGTTTATATGTAATAGAAGATGCTTGTCAAGCAATAGGTGCCGAGTATAAAGGTAAAAAGGTAGGTACTATTGGAGACATAGCCTGTTTTTCATTTTTCCCAACTAAAAACCTTGGCTGTGCTGGAGACGGAGGAATGATAGTAACAAACAATGATGATTTAGCAACCATATGTAAAGCATTAAGAACTCATGGCAGTGGTGCTGATGGCAGAAAAGCCTATAATTTACTTAATAACATAGATGAAAATATGGAAGAAAATAATAGTATAGATAATATGGTATATAATCCTCTTAAATATTATAACTACTTAATAGGTTATAATTCTAGATTAGATGAAATTCAAGCAGCTATATTAAGAGTAAAATTAAAAGAATTAGATAGATGGAATGATTTGAGAAGAGAACATGCAAAGTTTTATAATGAAAACTTAAAAGACACAGAATTTATTACATCTTTTGAAGAAAAACATGTGAAACACGTATATCATATGTATATTCTTCAATCAGAAAGAAGAGCTGATGTAGTAAGCTACTTGAAAGATAAAGGGATAGCTACAGGAATTTATTATCCAGTTCCTTTACATCTTCAAAAAGTATATAAGGGATTAGGATATAAACTAAGGGATATGCCAAATGCAGAATATTTATCAGAAAGAACATTTGCTATTCCAGTTTATCCTGAATTAAGTAAAGAGCAGAGAAAATATATAGTTGATGTATTAAAATCTTTTAAATAAAGAATAGGATGGGATTGATATGAATAAAAAAGATTATTTTGTTCATGAATCAAGTTATATAGATGAACCTTGTTATATAGGAAAAGGAACAAAAATATGGCACTTTTCTCATATTATGAAGAATTGTTATATTGGTGAAAACTGTAACATAGGTCAAAATGTAGTAATATCACCTAATGTTAAAATAGGCAACAATGTTAAAATACAAAACAATGTTTCAGTCTATACAGGTGTGATATGTGAAGACGATGTATTTTTAGGACCTTCATGTGTTTTTACAAATGTAATTAATCCAAGAAGCTTTATAGTAAGAAAAGATGAGTTTAAAAAAACTGTAGTAAAAAAGGGAGCATCTATAGGTGCTAATGCTACTATTGTTTGTGGTAATGAGATAGGAAGGTATGCCTTTGTTGGAGCTGGAGCTGTAATAACAAAAAATGTTCCTGACTATGCTTTAGTTGTAGGGAATCCAGCAAAAATAATAGGTTATGTTTGCGAATGTGGAAATAGGTTGAAAAAAGTAGAAAATAAATATATATGTAATTCATGTAATAAAGAATATGAAATGAAGAATAATGGTTTAAGTCCCAAGGAGGAATAGAGATTATGAATAATAAAAATACAATCAAAGAAAATCTTTTAAAGAAAATTAACGATAAATCTGCAGTAGTAGCTGTTATAGGTCTTGGTTATGTAGGTCTTCCTCTTGCAGTAGAAAAAGCTAAAGCAGGGTACAAAACAATAGGTTTTGATATACAGAAATTAAAAGTTGATATGGTAAATCAAGGACAAAATTACATAGGTGATGTAGTAGATTCTGAACTAAAAGATTTAGTAAGTAAAGGTTTATTAGCTGCTACTACTGATTTTTCTATTGTAAAAGATGCAGATTTCATAGCAATATGCGTACCTACCCCATTAGATGAGTACCAACAACCAGATATAAGTTACGTTAAAAATTCTGCTATAGAAATATCAAAGTATCTTAAAAAAGGTTCTATTGTGGTATTAGAAAGTACTACATATCCGGGAACTACAGAAGAATTACTTTTACCAATATTAGAAGAAGGTTCAGGACTAAAATGTGGACAAGATTTCTTTTTAGCTTTTTCTCCTGAAAGGGTAGATCCAGGTAATCTAATCTATAAAACAAAAAATACTCCTAAAGTAGTAGGTGGAGTAGGGAAAGATTCTACAGAAATTGCAGCTACTATGTATAGAAATGTTCTTGAAGGAGAAGTATTTGAAGTATCTTCACCAAAAGTAGCTGAAATGGAAAAAATACTTGAAAATACATATAGAAATATAAATATAGGGCTTATTAATGAGATGGCTATAATTTGTCATAAGATGGGAATTAATGTATGGGAAGTTATAGAAGCAGCGAAAACGAAACCTTATGGATTCCAGGCTTTTTATCCAGGACCTGGACTTGGTGGGCACTGTATACCATTAGATCCATATTATTTGACATGGAAAGCTAGAGAGTATGATTATCATACAAGGCTAATAGAAATTTCAGGTGAGATAAACAACTATATGCCAGAGTATGTAGTAGAAAGAAGTAGCAAGATACTTAATAGATTCAAAAAACCACTTAATGGTTCTAAAATACTAATATTAGGTGTAGCATATAAGCAAGACATAGATGATTATAGAGAAAGTCCAGCATTAAAAGTCATCGAAAAGTTTGAGAGAGAAGGTTGTATTGTAGACTTCTATGATCCGTATATTAATGAGTATAAATTTAAAGGTAAAATAAAACATGGAATAGAAGAACTTACAAAAAATACATTACAGAATGTTGATTTAGTTGTAATTACTACTGCCCATACTAAAGTTGATTACGATTTTGTACAAGCTAATTCTAAGTTTATATTTGATACTAAAAATGCCATGAAAAATGTAAAAAATAGGGAAAATATAGAATTACTGTAATGGGGTGGAGTAAATGTCAAAACTAAAATTTGCAATTATTGGATGTGGAAGAATATCTTACAAACATGTAGAAGCTTTGATAAATAATAAAGACGAAGCTGATCTTGTGGCATTATGTGATTTAGTTGAAGAAAAGGCTATTGAAAGAAAAAAACAATATGAAAATGCAGTAAAGGACTCAAATGTAAAGGTTTATACAGATTATGTAAAAATGCTAGAAAAGGAAAATATAGATGTAGTTGCTATAGCAACAGAAAGTGGTTATCATGCAAAACATGCTATAGATTGTTTAAATGCAGAAAAACATGTTTTAGTAGAAAAACCTATGGCTTTATCTTCTGATGACGCAAATGAAATGATAAAATTAGCAAAAGAGAAAAATTTAAAGCTTGGAGTATGCCACCAAAATAGATTCAATCCACCAATACAAAAATTAAGAAGAGCAATAGAAGAAGGAAGATTTGGCAAAATAGTAAATGGAACAGCTAGAATACTTTGGAATAGAAATGATGATTATTATAAGCAAGCACCTTGGAGAGGGACAAAGGCACTAGACGGTGGAACATTGATGAACCAATGTATACACAATATTGACCTTCTTCAATGGATGATGGGTTCAGAAGTAGAAAGAGTGTATGCAGAAAGAGGAACATTTTTAAGAAATATAGAAATGGAAGACTTTGGTGCAATACTTATACGATTTAAAAATGGCTCTATTGGTATAGTGGAAGGA
This sequence comes from Caminicella sporogenes DSM 14501, assembly GCF_900142285.1. Classification (NCBI taxonomy): domain Bacteria; kingdom Bacillati; phylum Bacillota; class Clostridia; order Peptostreptococcales; family Caminicellaceae; genus Caminicella; species Caminicella sporogenes. Next base: position 115,623 of record NZ_FRAJ01000009.1, read on the forward strand.
AGTGCTTGTGTATATCCAAAGAATTTAGAAGAAACTTTAAGTATATTTGGAGAAAAAGGAACTGTAGTTATAGGTGGTTTGGCTGTTAACGAAATAAAAACTTGGATATTTGAAGATGAAAGAGATTATGATAAAGAAGAGTATAGTACAGATATAGATAGTGTTTATGGTAAGGGACATACTCCACTTTATAAAGATTTTATAGATGCCATAAATAATAATAGGGAACCATTAATAAATGGAGAAGAAGGCAAGAAGGCTATGGAGATTGTATTAAAGGCGTATGAGTTTAAAAATATGTAATTCTATAAGAAAGTAGTGAAATAGAGATGAAGAAAGTTAAAATGATTCTTACTAATAGCTTTCATCCAGATGTAAGGGTTTATAAAGAAGCAAAGTATTTAGTTACTAAAGGGTTTGATGTTGAAATATTATGTTGGGATAGAGAAAATGAATATATAAATAGAGAAGTAGAAGAGATTGAAGGCATAAAAATAAAAAGATTTTTTCAATATGCAAAATATGGAACGGGATATAAACAAATCATACCATATATTAAATTTATTAAAAAATGTAAGAAATATTTAAAGAATAAAGAGTATCAATATTTACATTGCCATGACTTAGATGGGGTAATAGCTGGTTTTTTTTGCAAATCAAGGAATTGTAAATTAATTTTTGATATGCATGAATTTTATGAAGGACAAGATAGAAATCAAATATTAAAATTTATTATAAGGCAACTTGTAAATTTAATGCAAGATAAATCAGATACTATAATTTATGTTAATGAAATTCAAAAAACTACAATGAAACAAAAAAATTATGATAAATTAATTTATTTGCCGAATTATCCAGAGTCTAAGAGTTATATTGGGTGTACAAAAATACAATCAGAAAAATTGAGAGTATCTTATATAGGTGCAGTTAGGCAATATAATGAGTTAAAAAATTTAATGGATGCATGCAAGAATATAGAGGGGGTAGAAGTATTTATACATGGAGCTGGAACTTCGTATAGCAAACTAAAAGAAATAGAAAGTAATTATAATAATGTAAATATTACTGGATTATATCATTACTCTCAAAGTGCATATTTATATAGTCAAGCGGATATATTATATGTTGTATATAATATGAAAATAAATAATTGGAAAATATCATATCCAGTAAAGTTCTTTGAGGCAATAATTACTAAGACACCTATTATTGTTAGTAAAGGCTCAATGCTTGAAGAATTTTTAAAAGATAATGATATAGGTTTTGTAGTCGATGGAAACAATGTTGAGGAAATAAGAGAATTAATTGAGTATATAAATAGTAATAGATATATACTTGATGAGAAAATGAAGAATATAGAAAAAATACAATTTAATTTTACTTGGGAAGAAATAGTTAAAAATTTATATCAAATATATAAATAAAAATCTATTTTTAGCTTGATTTTTATATTTAGTAAAAAGATTCATTAATATAATAATAGTTATAGTGTGAAGTTGTATGCTTTATATAACATTATTTAGGAATATAAAAAGGGATTTATGAATTATATTGGAGTTCATTTATTTTTTTAAAAATTTAAATATGGTATTAAAATATTATATGAGGGAGTCAATATGAATATTAATAAAATAAAATGCAACACTTTGATAATATTTACTTTTTTGTTTATATATAAATTATTGTTAGATTATGTTTATATTGAATATGTTAATAAGTATTATTCTTATATGGGTTTTATTTTAGATTTTAATATATATAAATACATTATAAGTATATTATGGTTTGTCATACTATTTACAGTTTTACCAAAAAACGATACTAAACCTTCATCAATTTTTCTACAATTACATTTTATTATTATGATTATGCCAATGTTTACGACTTATGCTTTTGCAAATGAGTCTAATATATTTTTAGCACTATGTTGTAGCTTTTTCATATTAGAGTGTATAATTTTAAAAATCGTTCCTAGTATTAAACTAAAAAAAATAAAAAATTCGCATAGCATATTATATTTTATTATTATTATAAATACTATTTTTGTTTATGGGACAATGATTAAAGCTAATGGCGTACCAACATTAAAAGCTTTAAATTTTAATAAAGTTTATGAAATAAGAGCGATTGTAAAATATCCTTTTTTGATGTCATATTTAGTTCCATGGCAAGGGAAAATAATAAATCCTTTTTTAATAACTACTTCTTATATAAAAAAAAATAAAAATTTGTTAGCTTTTTCGTTATTTTTACAATTAATTCTTTATTTAATAACTGCTCATAAATCATTTATTTTTATTCCATTAGCTATAATAATAGTAATTAAAATGTTGGAAAGAGATAATTTTATTAGAAAAATATCTTTATTTACTCCACTTGGAATATTATTTGTATTTGGTATGCATAAGTTATTTAATTTAATAATAATTCCATCATTGATAATTAGAAGGACTTTATTTCTACCTTCCCAATTAAAGTTTTTCTACTATGATTTTTTTTCAAAAAATGAATTATTATATTTTTCTGAGGGAGTCATAGGCAAATTTATTGGTATAAATTCACCATATTCAATTAAGGCGGTTAATTTAATAGGGGATGTATATTTCAATAATATAGAAACTAATGCCAATACAGGTTATTTAGCAGATGCTTATGCTAATATGGGTATATTTGGTATGTTTATTTTTTCTATTTTATTTTCAATAATATTAATATTAATAAATTCTCTTAGCAAAAACATTAAAAAAGAAATAGTAATTGGATTATCTTTAGCTTCAATATTAGCATTAAATGATGGTGCACTATTAACTACATTATTAACAGGTGGTTTATTATTACTACTATTGTTACTATACCTATATTCAAACTATGATTATGATGAATTAAATAATAGAGTATAGGTTGAAGTAGAGATGAATAATAAAAATTGATTGTCAACGAGGGAAATTAGATGAAAAAAACAGCAATATTTTTAATGATATTAACCATATTTTCAAAAATATTTGGATTTACTAGAGATGTTACTCTTTCATATTTTTATGGAGCATCAAATATTAGTGATGCCTATTTAATATCTATAACCATACCTATGGTTATATTTTCCTTTATAGGAACAGGTATAATTACAGGTTATATACCTATGTACAGTAAAATAGAAAATAGTAATGGAGTAGAAGAAGCCAACAAATATACTAACAATCTTGTAAATATATTGATAGTTATATGTACTGTGATAATTATTTTAGGACTTTTATTTACAAACCAAATAGTAAAGGTTTTTGCATCAGGTTTTGAAGGAGAAACTTTAATCTTAGCAGTACAATTTACAAGGATAAGCTTACTAGGTATATACTTTACAGGTCTTATATATATTTTCAATGGTTTTCTTCAACTTAAAGGAAATTACACTATACCAGCGTTAGCAGGATTTCCACTAAATTTCATTATCATTGCATCAATATTTTTAAGTTCTAAAACAAATATATTGGTATTATCAATAGGTAGCGTAATAGCTATTGCATCTCAATTAGTTTTAGTATTACCATTTGCATATAAAAAAGGATATAAATATAAGTTTATATTTAATATAAAAGATAAATATATAAAGACAATGGCTTATATGGCTTTACCAATAATAATAGGGGTATCAGTTAATCAAATAAATACTTTGATAGATAGAACAATTGCTTCTCAGATAGCTACAGGAGGAATATCAGCTCTTAACTACGCTAATAGACTTAATGGATTTGTTCAAGGTATATTTGTACTATCTATATCTACTGTAATGTACCCTATGATTTCAAAAATGGCAGCAGAAAACAATATGATCGGACTTAAAAAAACTTTATCAGAAGCTATAAGTTCTATCAACATATCAATCCTACCAGCTACAGTAGGAGCGATGATATTTGCAGAACCTGTAGTAAGGTTATTGTTTGGAAGAGGTGCATTTGATTCTCAAGCTATATCCATGACTTCTTATGCTTTGTTCTTTTATTCCATAGGTATGATTGGTTTTGGTTTAAGGGAAGTTTTATCAAGGGCTTTTTATGCTATGCAAGATACCAAAACACCAATGATTAATGCAGCTATTGCTATGGTTATGAATATCATTTTAAATATAATTTTATCCAAGTTTTTAGGTATAGGTGGACTTGCATTAGCTACAAGTATATCAGCTATATTTTGTACGATGTTATTATTTATCAGTTTAAGAAAGAAAATAGGTCCATTCGGTATGAAAAATATTACCATTTCATTTATAAAAATCCTATGTGCTTCATTGGTGATGGGTTTACTTGCAAAACTTTCTTATAATAATTTACTTGACAGTTTAAATGCAAACTTAGCTTTAATAATTTCGATAACTATCGGAGCAATAATTTATTTTGTAATTATTTATTTTATGAAAATAGAAGAAGTTGATGTTGTTATAAATGCAGTGAAAAAGAAATTGAAAAGAAGTGTAGTAAATGAGTAATTTTAAAAACAAACTAATTATCATACTATCATGGACAGTCGTATTATTCTGGCTTGTCCTTTATTTATAGATATTATAGTCATAAATTTATCATTTTTATCAGTTTTTGCAATCAGATTTGATGGGGATTTTATTAATAATTTTCAAACTGCTAACTTTTTTAAAATCTACTTGTAAAATGCGTTTATACTAACAATGATTCAAAGGTATTATTTTTATTTATAATGCAGTAAAATTGAAAGGAGAAAAGTATGTTATTTAATTCACTAAAATTTTTAATTTTTTTTCCTTCTGTAGTTGTTATATATTTTATAGTTCCATATAGATTTAGATGGCTTTTACTTTTAGGAGCAAGTTATTATTTTTATATGAGTTGGAAACCAGAGTATATAGTTTTAATTATTATTTCAACATTAATTGATTATTTTTTAAGCTTAAAAATGGGGAAGATAACTGAAAAAAGGAAACGAAAAAAGTATTTAATTTTGAGTATAATATCTAATCTTGGTATACTTTTTGTATTTAAATACTTTAATTTTTTTAATAATTCTTTAAGGATGGTATTTCAACAATTTAATTTGTATTATGGAATACCAAACTTCAAATTACTTCTTCCGGTAGGTATATCCTTTTATACTTTCCAAACATTAAGTTATACGATTGATGTTTACAAAGGTAATAGAGAACCGGAAAAGCATTTTGGAATTTTTGCTTTATATGTTTCTTTTTTTCCACAGCTGGTTGCCGGACCAATAGAAAGATCGGAAAGGTTATTACCTCAATTTTATGAGAATCATAAATTTAATTATGAACGAGTAATGAATGGATTAACAATGATGGGGTGGGGATTTTTAAAAAAAATTGTGATTGCTGACCGTTTGGCTATAATAGTTAATAAGATTTATAACAATCCTACAGAGTATAATGGGTTTTCACTGATTGTAGCAACAGTATTTTTTGCTTTTCAGATTTTTTGTGATTTTTCAGGGTATTCAGACATTGCTATTGGATCTGCTAAAGTTATGGGAATTGAGTTGATAGAAAATTTTAAAAGACCTTATTTTTCTAAATCAATTTCTGAGTTTTGGAGAAGATGGCATATTTCATTATCTACTTGGTTTAGAGATTATCTTTATATTCCTCTTGGTGGAAATCGTGTGAGTGTGCCTAGATATTATTTTAATATATTTTTTACTTTTCTAGTTAGTGGATTATGGCATGGGGCGAATTGGACTTTTATTGTATGGGGAGCTTTACATGGATTTTATTTAATTATGGGAAAAATGACATTTAAGATTAGAAGAAGAATTGTCAAAATATTAAAACTAGAAAAAGTTCCATTTATTCATAAAAGTATTCAAATAATTATTACATTTGGTTTAGTTTGTTTTGCATGGATATTTTTTAGAGCAAACTCAATTGAAGAAGCCTTTTATATAGTACAAAATATATTTGTAGATGTATTTTTCTTAAATTTGAATGAAACGAAGCAAAATTTAATTCATATAGGAGTAGATAAATTTGATTTTCTTCTTTCAATTTTGTTGATATTAATATTAGAAGGTATACATGTAATTACAAGAAAGCAAAGTACAGTAGTAAGTAATTTAGAAAAAAGGCCTATTTGGATAAGATGGTTAATATATTATGCTATTATATTTGCAATTATAGTTCTAGGGGTGTATGAGGTTGAAGAAAAAAGTCAATTTATTTATTTTCAGTTTTAAATCAAACAAATTGTTTAATATATTAATATTTATTAGTATTTTTTTCTTGATAGAGAATTTTTTAGGAGAATGTTTAGAACCACTTTATAGATTTAAGTTTTATCCTGAAATAAGATGGAATGATTTTTATACATCTGAAAAAGAAATAGATTTACTTTTTTTAGGTTCATCACACGCATATAGAAGTTTTGATTCAGAAATTTTTGATAAAAAGTTAAAAGTAAATTCTTTTAACATTGGAAGTTCATCTCAAAATCCTATAGACAGTTATTATGTATTAAATGAAGTCTTAAGGTATAAAAAACCTAGGATGGTAGTATATGAAATTTATTGGAAAGTATTTGAAGGAGATGATTTTAATTTTATATCAGCTACAAATAATTATGATTTCATGAAATTTTCTTTAAATAAGCTAAGATATTTGATGAATGCTTTTAAAATGAATCAATATTTGAAAGCAAATTTATTATCAATAAGGTATCACAAAAATTGGAAAAAACCAGAGGTTATAAAAGAGAATATCAAGAATAAATATATTCATAAAAAATTACCAGATGTACATCAGAAAGAGAATGAAGAATTTTATAAAGATAAGGGCTTTGTTGCTAGTGAAAAGGTTGTTTCTATAGAAAAACTTAATCAAAAAAATCAGTTTAATAATTATAATGGGTATTCAATTAATGAAAAACGCTTTCATTATTTTGAAAAAGTTATTACATTATGCAAGAAAAATGATATAGAACTTATATTGGTAACAACACCACTTCCGTTTAATTCGATAAAAAAAATATATGATTATGAAGAAATCCATAAGATTTTTGCTCAAAAAGCAAAAGAGGAAGGAATAGATTATTTGGATTATAATTTAATAGATAGAGACCAGCTTAATTTTAAAGATCAATTTTTTAAAGACGATAATCATCTAAACTTTGAAGGTGCTAAATTAATTAGCAATCACTTATCAAAATATATTTTAGCGAAATTTCGCAATCAGAAATATGATTATAATAATGAATTTTATTTTTCGATGAAGGAGTTTTATTTGTATTTAGTTAATAAGATTATTGCTACAAGTTCTTTTAGAGATGTATATTTGATAGATATCCCAAAAGAAATAGAAGAAAATATAAAGCCAATTAATAACAAAGTATTCAAAAAGAGTTATAGTTCATATTTAAGCGAAGATAAATTAATAAATGATATTAAAAAACTAGATGAAGAATTTGACAATAAAGATGTTGTATTAATTAAAATGACTAATAGAAATAGTCAGTTGTTAAAAGATGTTCTTATGAAATTATATAAGTTCTATTATAAATATATGGATTATTATATATTTTTTAATGATTATGATATAAGATTAGACAAATATAACAATATACTTCCTAAATATGAAAGTCACTTTGAAAATTGGGAAGATATAGGCACTTTAAAATCTACGGAATTAAATAGGGTTATTCCACCACTTAAACTACAAGGAATAAGAGGGGGGTTCTATTTTAGTAGAGTTCCATATGAGCAAGGAAATATAATTCAAATAGTTCCTGAACACAATTCAGAAAAGAATGTTGTTCAGTTTGGGTATAGTCTTGATTCAAATGGGGTTAATGTTGAAGTCAATTCTGGACAAACTGTTACTTTTATTATTTCTGCAAGGTGTAGTAATATAGATACTGCAAATATTTTTATACAAGATTATAATGGGAAATGGGAAAGGATATTTGTCAGTATAAATGAATTTGGGTGGAAAGATTATATTGTGCAGAAAAAAATTAGACCAGGTATAGAAAAAGTGTATTTAGGTATAGTTTGGAAGCCAAAAACTCAAGGAGAATGGCTTGAAATGAAATATCCTAGAATATATGTTGAAGAATCATCTAATTAAATCTCTAAATACAAGTGTAAAAATTCTACAATAAACAGATAGGATGTAAATGTCAATATAACTTTGTACGAAAAGTGGAAAATAATTTTGTACAAAAAAGCGAATCAATAGTTTTCAGAAGAACTGTCAAAATATTCAATTTTTGACTGAAGTCTGTATGAAGGTCCTTTAATTGAAATAACATGAGAATGATGTAATAATCTATCTAATATAGCATGAGCTAAAGTAGCTGAACCAAATATTTCACCCCAGTTAGAAAAAGCAGCATTAGTAGTTATTATAGTTGAATGACGCTCATATCTTTTAGATATTAGTTGAAAGAATAAGTTAGCTGCATCTGTATCTATCGGTAAGTACCCTATTTCATCTATTATTAATACTTTATACTTTGAATAATGTTTTAATCTAGCTTCTAATCGGTTTTCTGCTAAAGCTTTTTTTAATTGTGAAATTAATTCCTGAAAATGAATGAAGTATGTAGAGTATCTGTGCTTTGCACACTCTATTCCTAAGGAAGTAGCAAGATGAGTCTTGCCCACTCCAGGAGTTCCAACAAAAAGTATATT